>JABMRG010000023.1 GCA_013202935.1 Candidatus Omnitrophota bacterium | reverse complement strand
AGCTGCTCTACATGGACGATATACCCTTGAAGGTATCAATAAATGAGGCTGTTGAACTTGCGAAAAAATACGGCGATGTAGAATCCGGCAAGTTTGTAAATGGCATACTGGATAAAGTAATCAAGAAAGAGTGTGATGATAATGAAGGAAAGACTGGCTAATCTGCATGTGCATACAAGATATTCTGACGGGTCATTCACCCCTGAGGAAGCGGTAAGACACGCTAAAGAAAAGGGTTTAGCCGCTATAGCTATTACTGACCATGATAGTATAAATGGCCTTGAAGAAGCACTGCGCACAGGTGAAGAGATCGGTATTGAAGTAATACCGGGAGTAGAGATAAGCGCTGAACGCGAGAATAAAGAGATACATATGCTCGGTTACTATATAGACTATAAGGATAGTACGTTGCTTGAGTTTTTAAGAGGTATCAGAGAGGATAGAAAGAAGAGAGTATACAAGATGGTTGAGGCTTTAAATCAGCACGGCCTTTCTATAAATGCTGGTGATGTTTTAGAATATGCAGGAGACGTTTCTATAAGCAGGCTCCATATCGCACAGTATATGGAGGCAAAAGGGCTTGTCTCCTCCTGGCGAGAAGCGTTTAAAAAATATATAGGCGATACAAAACCATGCTACGTGTCAAGCTTTACCTATACGCCTAAAGAAGTTATAGAGGCTATTAAAAATGCAGGCGGTATTGCTGTTATAGCACATCCTGGTTTTGATGGGTTAGATAAAATAATACCGCAGCTAGTAGAAGATGGCATAGAGGGCATTGAGGCATTTCACACAGAACACAATGCTGAAACCTCGCGTCGGTATGAAGAATACGCAAAAGAACATAACCTGCTTATTACAGGCGGCTCCGACTGTCATGGCACCTTAAAAGGTAAGGTGCTTATGGGAACTACTACAGTCACGTATTCATATGTTGAGGCATTAAAAAGACATGTCCAGTATTCATAAAAGATTTATGCGCCTTGCTCTTAGCGAAGCAAGCAAGGCAAAGAAGAATACAGAACCAAACCCAGCCGTAGGTTGTGTAATAGTAAATAAAGATAGAATAGTAGCTAAGGCTTTTCATGCGAAGTTTGGTGGCCCCCATGCTGAAGTGCTTGCTCTTAATAAGGCAAGAGATAAGGCAAAAGGAGCTATCCTTTATGTTACATTAGAACCATGCTGCCATTTCGGAAAAACTCCACCCTGCACAGAGAGAATAATTAAATCCGGTATAAAGACAGTAGTAGCTGCGATAGCTGACCCAAATCCTGCGAATAGTGGTAAGGGGTTTAAGATATTGCGCAAAAATGGTATTAAAGTAATATCAGGAGTGTTGGGCGAAGAAGCAGCAAGGCTTAATAAGGAATTTATAGAGAGAATGAAGAGAAAGAGGCCTTTTATAACAGTAAAGATAGCTCAGAGCCTCGATGGAAAAATCGCTACTAAGACAGGTGATTCCAAGTGGATAAGCTCAAGTTCCTCTCGCAGGCTTGCTAATAAATTACGCAGCAAGAACGATGCTATAATGGTTGGCATTAATACGATTTTAAAGGATGATCCGCGCTTAACAATTCGTAATTCGAATGGGAAAGCCAGAATAGCGCAGAAGCAGCCGACCAAGATAGTAGTAGATAGCTTGTTAAAGACACCTCCTGATGCAAGGATTTTTACCAATTCTTCCATCGGTAAGGTCATAATCGCCACTACAAAGATTGCTCCTAAAGCTAACGAAAGGCTATTAAAAGAAAAAGGTGCTGAAATCTTATGTATTTCAAAAGACCAGAATAGTATAAACCTGAAGGACCTCATGAGAGAGCTTGCAAAAAGGGGCATAGCTAATATTCTTGTAGAAGGCGGCGGTGAACTTATTGCATCTTTGTTTGAAGAAAGACTGGTAGATAAGCTAAATCTATTTATTGCGCCGATAATAATAGGCGGAAGAGACGCTATCACCTCAGTAGAAGGTAGTGGCAGTGAGATGGTAAAAGAAGCACTCAGGCTTAATAAGGTTGAGGTTAAAAAGATAGGCAGGGACCTTCTTTTAGAGGCATAATATGTTTACAGGCATTATTGAAGAGTTAGGCATAGTTAACAGTTTTCGTAAAGTAGATACTTGTGCAAGGTTGAGCATAGAATCAGCTATTTGTTGTGTAGATACAGAGATAGGTAATAGCATAAGTGTAAATGGCTGCTGTCTTACTCTAGTCGATATAAAGAAGAATATTCTCATTTTTGATATAAGCAAAGAGACATTGGATAAGTCAGACCTTAGTGAACTAAAGGCAGGGGATAAGATAAATATTGAGCGTTCACTTAAAGCAGATGCACGACTTGGCGGCCATTTTGTAACAGGCCATGTTGATTGCAGAGGAAAGATCGTATCAAAGAAAAAAAAGGGTGAGTTTATTGAAATTGAATATGAGATTCCCAAGGCCTTTATGCCATATTTAGTAGAAAAAGGCTCTATTGCTGTAGATGGCATTAGCCTGACAGTGAATGGGATAAGAGAAGCATCATTTACAACTATACTTATTCCCCATACAATATCTATTACAACCCTAAAGTCCAAAGCAGCAGGAGGCTCGGTTAATATAGAAACAGACATACTTGCAAAATATATACATAAACAGATAAACAGGTCAAAAGTATCTAATGATCCCGCCAGTAGCATAAGTAGTAATTTCCTCAAAGAGCATGGTTTTGTCTAATAATCTCACGAAGTTAACATAAGTCCTGAATTTTCTTGATTCCTTCCTTGCAAAGTGATAAACTATTTTAATCTCATAGATGTTCTCTATATGTTAATACTACGTTTAACACTTCTTATAGTCTGGGGACACTTTACATGAGCATGGGGACAGTTTATGAGCAAGGGGACACTTTACTTACTTTACTATGTATTAAGCTATTGTAAAGTGTCCCCAGACTTAATGTAGTGAAGTGTCCCCAAGCAAGTAGTAAGTAAACTGTCCCCAGACTTATTGCAGTAAGTAAAGTGTCCCCAGTGTAAGTATCGGGGTGTAGCGCAGTTTGGCTAGCGCGCTACGTTCGGGACGTAGAGGCCGGCAGTTCAAATCTGCCCACCCCGACCATTATATGAAATGAAAAAACGTGCGCACATATATTATACAGGAAGTGTCCATGGTGTAGGATTTCGTTTTACAAGCCAACGTATTGGACAACAGCTTAGTCTCGGAGGCTGGGTTAAGAACTTACCAGATGGAAGGGTAGAGCTTGTTGCTGAAGGTGAGGAAGAAAGACTCATTGAACTGCTCGATAGGATAAGGAAGAGCATGGCTGGTTACTTATCTGATGAAAGCATAAAGTGGCAGCCATATAAGAATGAATTTAAAGAGTTCGGCATAAGGTTTTAGATGAGATACGCAATATTTGCTGATATACACAGTAACCTTGAAGCTTATCAGGCGTTTTTAGAGGATGCCAAGAAAGAGAAGATTGATAGATATTTCTGTGTAGGAGATATAGTAGGTTATGGCGCAGACCCCCGTGAGTGTATAGAGTTGACCAAGAGCTTAAATTGCCCTGTTGTATGCGGTAATCATGACTGGGCAGTGGTGAATAAGCTGAGTACCGACTACTTTAATGAATATGCTAAAGAGGCTGTTATCTGGACGCAGGAAAGACTAGATGATATTGATAAGAACTATCTTAATAATCTCGATTGCGTATATCAGGATGATGAGCTTACTCTTGTGCATGGTTCGTTAAAAGACCCTAAAGAATTCGATTATGTAACAGATAGAAAATCAGCCCATATAGTCTTATCAATGCAGGATACTCGCCTCTGTTTTATTGGCCATACTCATGTACCTGGGATGTTTTATTATACGGAAGAAGGCGATCTTGATTACAGGTATGCGCCAAGGCTTAACCTAAAAAAAGAAGATCACTATCTCATTAATGTAGGAAGCATAGGCCAGCCGAGGGATGGAGACTGGCGTGCGTGCTACTCTATTTATGATACAGAAAAATATATTATTCAATTAAAACGCCTTGAGTATGATGTAAAAAAAGCGAGCGAAAAGATAGAAAAGGCCGGGCTCCCAAAGCGCTTATCTGATAGGATATTAGCAGGACGGTGACAAAAGAATGGCTACAAAAGATATAAAAATAAGGACTGAAGAGATAAGAGAGGCCATAAGGCTCCATGATTATAAGTATTATGTCGAGAGTAAACCTGCAATCTCAGATCAAGAGTATGACAAGCTCATGAGCGAGCTAAAAAATCTGGAAGACAAGAACCCTGGTTTGATCACACCAGACTCTCCTACCCAGAGAGTAGGAGAGCAACCTGTCGCAGGCTTTCCTAAGGTCAAACACCGCCTTGCTATGTTGAGTATGGATAATACATACTCAGCGGATGAGCTGCGGGAGTTTGATAAGAGGGTCAAGAAAAACCTGCATGGGGAGAAAATAGGCTATACTGTCGAACTTAAGATAGATGGTGCATCGGTCTCGTTGGTATATAAGAAAGGGTTTCTAGAAAATGGCGCAACCCGTGGCGACGGAAAAACAGGAGACGATGTTATAAGAAGCCTAAAAACGATCAGGGCTATACCATTATCAGTGCAAAAGATTGATAAGTTTCCTGAACTTGTTGAGATACGTGGTGAGGTTTATATGGACCACAAAAGTTTTAATCAAATAAATAAGCAGAAGGAGAAAGAGGGTGATGAGCTTTTTGCAAACCCAAGGAATGCAGCAGCAGGGTCTCTTAAGCTTCTTGATCCAAAGATTGTTGCCCAGAGGCGGCTGCAGATTTTTATTTACGGTATAGGTTATTCTGAAGGAGATACGCCTCAGAGTCAATGGGATGCAATCGATTTTTTAAAGGCTCATGGTTTTAGGACAAACCCCCATATCAAAAGATGCGATTCGATAGAGGAGGTCATCAGTTACTGCGACAGCTGGCAAAAAAAGAAAGAGGCCTTAGACTATGATATAGATGGCATGGTCATAAAAGTGGATTCTATAAGGCAACAGAAGAAGTTAGGCCAAACAACAAAAGCTCCCCGGTGGATGATAGCATATAAGTTCCCTGCAGAGAGAGCTACCACCAGATTAAAGGATATTATAATCCAGGTAGGAAGGACAGGAACGTTGACACCTGTTGCTGTGCTCGATCCTGTCCAACTTTCAGGTTCGACAGTAAGCCGTGCCACACTGCATAACCTGGATGATATTGAGAGAAAGGATATCAAAATAGGAGATCTTGTTGTAATAGAAAAGGCAGGCGAGATAATACCTCAGGTAATAGCACCTGTGCTGGATAAGAGGACAGGCAGGGAAGAGAAGTTTAAAATGCCTGATAAATGCCCCGCTTGCGGTTCTAAGACAATCCAATATCCAGGTGAGGTCGCGATAAGATGCGATGATATAAGTTGCCCAGCACAGCAAAAGGAGAAGCTTAGACATTTTGCATCTCGCGAGGCTATGGACATAGAAGGCTTAGGCGAAGCAATGGTAGAGCAGCTGGTGGACAAGGGGATAGTCTCTGACTATGCTGATATCTATAATATAAAATTTGATGATGTATGTAAACTGGAGAGGATGGCTGAAAAAAGCGCCCAGAATCTGATCGATGGTATTGAGCGATCAAAAAGCCAGTCACTTCCTCGGGTTATTTATGCTTTAGGAATACGCCATGTTGGAGTTCATGCAGCTGATGTTCTAGCAGGGGAGTTTCATTCAATAGATAACTTAAGCAAGCAGACTATAGATTCCTTGACCGAGATAAATGAGATAGGCCCTATTATGGCTGAATCGATTGCTGAGTTCTTTCAAAGGCCTCACACAAAAAGGATATTAGAGAAGCTTGAAACTGCCGGAGTAGTCATGGAAGAAAAGGCCAGTAAAAAAAGAGGCAAATTTTCTGGAAAGACCTTTGTGCTTACTGGTGGCTTGGAGAGCTTTTCTAGAATAGAGGCGCAGGATATCATAAAAGCCTTGGGCGGCAGTGTATCTTCTTCAATAAGCAAAAGAACAGACTTTGTGATTACGGGAAAAGATCCTGGTTCAAAATATAACAAAGCAAAGAAGCTAGGTATAAAAATAGTCTCGGAACAGGATTTTAAGAATATGATTTAATTGGACGGAGGCAAAGATGAATAAACGTTTTTTAGCTGGTATACTGATTTTATTGATCTGTATGAATTCCGTAGGCTGTGGCGGAGCATGGCGCAGGAAATTTATAAGAAGGAAGAAAGGTGAAGAGGCAACAGCCCCTGTGCTTCAGCCGAAAGATTATGAGAAAGAGTTTACAAATAAACAATTTTATGCCAACCACTTTGTATTCTGGAAGAATTCAGAATCTGAACTTATCTCTTCAATCCAGGCAAAGAAGTCACAGAAGAGGATTGAGATGTTTGCATCATACTCACTAACAGAGATAAAAAAGATTTATGAGCTTCTGATAGAAGATAAGCAGAAAGAGCTGGAACCTTATATTGATGAGCTCGAGAGATTGGTTGAAAAGATTAAGACTCCCAACTATCTGATCTCTCATAAAAACCGCGTTGTAAAAGAGATTAGCAGCCATTACCGGGCAGTAAATAAATTTTCATATTTCTATATGAAAAATTTTGTTATACCTGATGAAGTCCAGGAGAACTCCGTAGCGCAAGAGGAGAAAGTGAAAGAGCCAGATGCAGAAGACCTCAAATAGAGAATATATATTACACCATCTGGTCGTAGGGCCCCTTGAAACAAACTGCTATATATTCGGTTCTGCCAGGACAAAAGAGGTCCTGATAATAGACCCGGGTGCAGATTATGATAAGATAAGAACGCTCATTGAGAAGGAAGCCCTTGTTGCTAAGTTTATCGTAAATACCCACGGCCACATAGACCATACAGGCGCAAATTACGCATTTAAACTTCCCGTATATATACATAAAAGGGATGCGAACTTTTTGACCAACCCGATGCTCAGCCTCTCAGCCTTATATTCAAATTTTGCTGTTTCACCAAAGGCGAGCAGGCTCTTAGAAGAGGGTGATGAGATAGATATATCTGGTATGAAATTGAAGGTCTTACACACCCCGGGCCACACCCCGGGCGGCATCTCATTGCATTATAAGAAAATCGTTTTTACAGGCGATGCATTATTTGCGGGAAGCGTGGGAAGGGCAGACCTTCCTTATAGTAACCATAAGGCGCTTATCACGGCTATAAATGATAAGCTTATGAGATTGGATGATGATACACTTGTATTGCCCGGCCACGGTGAAGAGACTACGATAGCAGCAGAGAGGAAGAGCAACCCATGGCTATGAAAGATATGGTAGAAGAGTTCTTAAGCTATCTTTCTGTTGAAAGAGGACTTTCTGACAATACCGCAGCCGCCTATAAGAACGACCTATACAAATATGCAACCTATCTTGAGGATAAGAAAAAACGGTTGCATGCGGAAGAGGCTACACGTAATGATATCAGGGACTATATGGCCTCGCTAAAGGATGATGGACTTGCCCCTAATTCTATTTCACGTAACCTTGTTGCTATCAAGGTATTTCACCGCTTTCTAGTAAGGGAGAGATATATTAAGGAGGATGTAACAAGTGTTCTGGATTCACCAAGACTATGGAAACATCTGCCTGAAACGCTTTCAGTTGCAGATGTTGAGTTGATAATAAAAAAACCCAACATTAGGACATGGATGGGTATAAGGGATAAGGCAGCGATTGAGCTTATGTATGCAACGGGCTTGAGGGTTTCCGAGTTGGTCAATCTAGCCACGGACAATGTAAATCTCGATATAGGATTTGTTAGGTGTGTTGGCAAGGGGAATAAGGAGAGGATAGTCCCTGTTGGAAAACAGGCACAGGATGCATTGCGCAGATATATTAGTAAGGCGCGCCCAAAGCTCTTAAAGGGGCATTCTTCGACATCTCTATTTCTATCCCGGCTGGGAAAGAGGATATCACGACAGAGCTTTTGGAAGATGATAAAGAAGTATGCCCGCCTGGCAGGCATAAAACAGGATATAATGCCGCATACATTAAGGCATTCTTTTGCAACGCATCTTTTAGAAAGAGGAGCAGATTTAAGGGTTGTCCAGGAGATGCTCGGCCACGCAGATATCTCAACTACTCAGATTTACACGCATATAAATAAAGAACGGCTTAAATCTATACACCATAAATTTCATCCCAGGCCATAATAATGAAATGGAAAAAACCACATGCCTTATAAATCGAAAGCCATAACCTTAAGAGTAGGAAAGGCCTTGCCTGGGTCTATGTTTAAAATCTTAAAACTCGCAGGTGATATAGCTGATAAGAAGAAGCTTAAGGCATTTATTGTAGGTGGCTTTGTAAGGGATGTGCTTCTTGGGGTTAAGAATTTTGATGTAGATATTGTATTGGAGGGTAAAGGGCTTCTTTTTGCAAAGACACTGGCTAAGGAGCTTTCCGGTTCACTGGTAGTATATGAGCGGTTTGGAACAGCTACTGTGGTAACAGGCCTTAAGTTAAAAGCCAAAAAAGGCAGCCTTAAGGATAAGGAGAAGAAGATTAAGATTGATATAGCAACTGCACGAAAGGAATATTATGAGTATCCCGCAGCCCTGCCACGAGTAAGTTTTAGTTCTATAAGACAGGACCTCTACAGAAGAGATTTTACAATTAATGCTATGGCAGTCTCATTGCACAAGAAGACTTTTGGCAGCCTTATAGATTTTTTTAACGGGCAGCGCGATCTTAAAGCAAAGAGGATAAGGGTATTGCATGATATGAGTTTTGTTGAGGACCCTACAAGGATATTCAGGGCAATTCGCTTTGAGCAGAGGTACAATTTTACTATAGAGCCGCATACGGAAGAGCTTATAAAGACAGCAATGAACCTTAATATGTTTGGGAAGACGCAGAAACAGAGGCTGCGCAATGAGATTGTACTCATATTGAGTGAGGAGTCGCCTGTTAAAGCGCTTATGCGTATGCATCAATTACATGAGCTGCGGTTTATACACCCCAGGCTCAAACTGACCAAAGGAATGATACGGCTTTTCCATTCAATAGATGAGACATGCAGCTGGTATAAGCTTTCTATGCCGAAAAAAATAGCCATTGATAGTTGGATCATATATTTTATGGCAATGCTTGATGATATAAGACTGCCACAGGTTAAAAATATATGCGAGAAGTTTATATTTACAAAAGGTGATGAAAAACGACTTATCTCATGCAAAAGGTATGCTGAAAAGGTGATAAAAGCTCTTAAGCAAAGAAATAGTCTAAGGCCCAGTCAGATTTATAAGCTGCTTGAACCTTTGGCTTATGAAGTTATACTTTTTATTATGGCAAAGTCTAAGTCTCAGATAGCAAAGGAACGCATTTTACTCTTCTTTAAACGCTATAACGGTGTCAGGGTTTCTATAGGAGGCAAAGATTTAAAAAGACTCGGTGTAGTACCAGGGCCCAGGTACAAGAGGATATTAAACAGAGTGCTCTATGATAAGCTGGATGGCAAGATAGCAGGCAAAAAAAAGGAACTGGAACTAGCTGAAAGGCTTAATAGGTAATATGGTAATAGGGCTCTTGACCGTTGAGTTGCATATTCCTGAAAGTAACTCTTTAAAGGCAAAGAGGCGCGTTATAAAGAGTTTGAAAGATAAACTACGCAACAAGTTCAATGCCTCTGTTGCAGAGATTGACCATCATGATAAGTGGCAACTTGCCACGCTTGCTATATGTGCTGTTTCAAATGACAAGGTTTACATTGATGGTGCGCTTAATAAGGCACTGAACTTCATAGGTGAGCTTAGTGGAGCAGATATAACTGATTATCAGATAGAACTTTTATGAGTTTGGGGAGGCGTCGATGTCAAGGATTGATAGGGTTAATGAAGAGATGAGGCATAGGATAAGTGAGATTATACAGAAAGATTTAAGCGACCCAGAAATAGGCTTTGTTACTATAACAAGGGTGGAAACAACACCTGATCTTAAGATAGCACATGTATATTTTACGACAATAGAAGAGGGGGAATCGTTTGATAAGACTGTTGATGGACTGAACAGGTCAGCAGGTTTTATACGTAAGGCCTTAGGAAGACGCATTAGAATGAAATCTACCCCCGAGATCCAGTTCATATACGATGATGTTGATAAGGAAAAGAACAGAATTGACGAGATAATAGAAGCCATCCACAAGGAGGAGGAGAAATAGTATGTCTATGAAAAAGATTACTACTGTGTTGAAGAATAAGAAGAATAAGCGATTCCTGATATCGTCACACCAGAACCTGGAAGGAGATGCGATAGGCAGTATGCTTGCCTTGGCAGAACTGCTTGAATATCTAGGCAAGAAAGTTTTTTTAGTTGGGCCTGAGAGGATACCTGAGACCTATAGATTTCTTCCTAAGATAAATAGAATTAGGTACCTAAATTCCAGTAATAAGGTTATAGATTACGACGTTGCCTGTATAGTAGACTGTACCAGCCTTGATCGTTTAGGGTCTATTAGTAAGGCTATATATTTGACAAGGCCGATCTTAAACATAGACCATCATATAAGCAATGCCCATTTTGGTAGTGTAAACTGGATTGCACCAAAGATATCCTGCTCAGGTGAACAGATATACCACCTCTTTAAGGATATGAAGGTGCCTATTAATGAGCGGGCAGCACTATATATGTATATAGCAATTCTTACGGATACAGGTTCTTTTCGCTATTCCAACACAACCGCAAAGACGCATGAGATTATAGCAGAACTTATGCAGAAACGCATAGATGTAACTGATATATATCGCAAGATCTATGAAAGGGCCCAAAGGTCTCATATTACACTTCTAACGGATGTGCTTTCCACGCTTGATATCAGTAGGGATGGCAAGATAGCTTGGATAAAAATAACAAAATCTATGCTAAAGACACACAAGGCAAAACTGGGGACTACCCAGGACTTTGTAAACTTTCCAAGGTCGATAGATGGCGTGAAAATTGCCCTGGCTTTTCGTGAGATAGCAAATAATACTATAAAGGTAAGCTTTCGTTCAAATGAAAGGGTCGATGTTAACAAGCTTGCCAAGAAATTCAGGGGAGGTGGACACCGTTCTGCCAGTGGATGTACTATGAAGGGGGCTATAGAAGAAGTTGAGAAGGCTGTATTGAATGAGGCCAAGAAGCACCTGAAAGAATCAAAGAATGGATAATGTTTTAATTATTGATAAGCCTTCTGGCATGACATCCCATGATGCGGTAGATTTCATAAGGAGAAAACTTAAGATAAAAAAGGTTGGCCACTGCGGCACTCTGGACCCTATGGCTACGGGCGTATTAGTTATATTGCTTGATAAGGCAACTAAACTTTCTGCCAAGCTTTCCTGTTCTGATAAGGAGTATATATGTACCATGGAGCTTGGCAAGGCCACAGATACGCAAGATGCCACAGGCAAAATAATAGATAGGGCAGAAACCTCTGGTATAAGCAGAGACACCATTGAGGAGGTTATACTCTCCTTTAAGGGTAAGCAGAAGCAGGTACCTCCTATGGTATCAGCAAAACATTATAAAGGAAAAAGGCTCTATAGCCTTGCAAGGAAGGGCATAGAGGTGGAAAGAGAACCAAAAGATATTGAGATAAAAGATATAGAGATTATAGAGATTGAGGTTCCATTGGCAAGATTTCGTGTATCCTGCTCAAAAGGTACATATATAAGGACACTCTGCCATGACATTGGCAAGAAGCTTGGTTGCGGAGCTCATATGGTAAACTTAAACAGAATAAGATCCGGCGAATTTCATATAAAGGACGCGATTCAACTATCGTCATTATGAAAATAATATACGGAGTTAAAAATCTAAAAAGAAAGATAATGCCCACTATTATAACTGTAGGTATATTTGACGGGGTACACATAGGCCATCAGGCCGCGATAAAAGAACTCCTAAAAAAAGCAAAAGAAATAAAGGCAATACCAACAGTTGTTACCTTTGATCCGCATCCAGCGAAGGTATTAAAAGGCAAAGAATCTATCTCTATGCTTTCCTCGCTCAACCACCGTTTGTGCTTAATGGAGAATCTTGGTATTGAGTTATGCCTGGTAATAAGGTTTACTAAGAGATTTGCAGGCCATGATACAAAAGGTTTTATACAGGATATCCTGCTAAAGAGAATGAATATGAAATCATTAATAGTGGGTGAGGATTTCTCCTTCGGAGAAGACAATGTTCATACAAAGGCAGCTTTAGAGAAGGTATCTAAAGAAATGGGGTTTAAGTTATATGTTGTAGGGTTAAGAAAGCATAATTCTAGGATTATAAGCAGCAGTATTATCAGGCACCTTATCGAAAATGGTAAACTTAATTCTGCTTCAAAGCTGCTTGGTAGGCCCATCTCAATATTAGGAACTGTTGTTAGAGGAAGAAAGAGAGGAAGGGCATTGGGTTTTAGGACCGCAAATATAGATCCGCATCATGAGGCGATTCCTCCCAGCGGTGTCTACGCTGCCTATACAAGAGTTGGAAATAGAAGTTATAAGGCTGTGCTCAATATAGGAAGGCGGCCTACCTTCGGCGAAAAAGACCCAAGCATTGAGGTACATATATTCGGAATTAATAAGAACCTCTATGGTAAAGACCTCGAGGTCTATTTCCATAAGAGGCTAAGGCCTGAAAGAAAGTTTAAGAGCGAAGACCACCTTCGCAGCCAGATAATAAAAGACGCAGCCCTAGCCAAGAAGCTTTTGGCTTGACATATTGGTTATTATTTAGTATAATACTACTGTAATTTGAATATATTCCCTGGCAAAGTACCCTGTCTATGGGTAAATAGCCAGGGTTTTTATTTGGGGACACTTCACATGAGCATGGGGACAGT
>JABMRG010000022.1 GCA_013202935.1 Candidatus Omnitrophota bacterium | reverse complement strand
TAAAAACACAAATAACTTAGCTATGAATAAAAATCTATTTTACTATACTTATACATCACTTATCATAATTACCCTACTATTAAACCCCTTATTACCATCCCAAGCTTCAAGACCTTCTTATGATGCTCTTAGGCCCCTCTCTATGCAAGCTGGTTCTAAATCAGCATCTTCTGGCCTTGCCGCAGATGTTGGGCAAGTCTCTGATGATACAAAAAAGACTGTTCTTGATATTGCCATGGATCAGTTGCATAAGATTGCAGATAAAATAGGCCTTTCAGATGAGTTGCTTACGATTTTAAGAACTCCTGAAAAGTCATCTGAAGTTATGCCTGAAATATATCGCGATGATGGAGTTAGAAGATATAAAGGGCTATTTATACGTGTTAGCAATTCTACTGCAATTGGGATATCAAAAGGAGGCATGCGCTATACAATACATATAAAAAGGGCAGATGCCGAAGGACTTGCATTTTTAATGACAATAAAATGTGCAGGAATGGCTCTCCCGATGGGTGGAGGAAAAGGTGAAGCCCAAGTAGATCTAGAGGAACTAAATCCTAATGAGATTGCCAGGATAACCAAGGAAGGCATATGGCAACTTATGGACCAGTATCAGGCCTTAGGCGATGATATAGACGTGCCTGCTCCAGACCAGAAGACAGGCAAGACCATCATGGCTTATATGGAGGAAGCGTATCTTGCATGGAAGCTACTTAGGGGGGGTGGGTTAAAGAATAAGCAAGCAGAAAGATTGCTTTTGGCAGATCCAGAAGTTCGAAAGGCGTTGGAATATTATAAGGATGATGACATAAGAATCAGAAAGAAATTCGGTGAGGGAGGAGAAGAGGTAGCAGATACATTGACTCCTATCCTTCATGCTGCTATTAGGCTTCATAATCAAGGCCATATAATTCAGGAGCTGGCAACTTTTACAGATAAACCGCTTGATAGAGGAGGCATCGAAGGAAGAGAAGAGGCAACAGGGCTTGGCGGTTATTATGCAGAATGTGCAGCTTTGGAACATTATTCACAAGAAGGCATTAGACCTTTTGTAAGGAATAGTGGCGTAGATGGATATTGGCATGTTCAGAGAGGTTTTGGTAATGTAGGACTTGAGTATGCTAGAGAATGCTACAAAAATGGAGGAAGTTTTGCAGGAATACAAATATTTGGTAGTGGCATAAAGTTTATAGGCCCAAGAACTGGTAAGGGAGTAGACGTAGAGGCATTGATTAAATATATAGAAGGAGAAAGGCAAAAAATATACAAGGAAGAGCTTGCTAAGGCATTAGTAAGCAACCCTCATATGACTGAACAAGAAAGAGGAGACTTGCGGGAGCTTATTCAGAAAAGAGACGTTGATTTAAGAGGTTATCAACAAGAAGGGGTGGTTGCTATCGATATAGAAGGGGGAGGAGATATTATTGATATTGAAGCAGACATACTTGTAGAGGCTGCAACTCAATGTACAATAAATGGCAGAAATGCACACAGGGTTAAGCAGAGGATGCTTATCGAGCTAGGCAATGCTACTACAACAAGAAGGGCAGATGAGATACTTGCAGAGAAAGGTGTTATTATTATACCAGATGTACTTGCAAATGCAGGAGGCGTTACTGTCTCTATGTACGAAATAAAACAGAATATTACGGGTCAAAAATGGCCTGTTGAACTTACATATGCACGACTTGAAGAGAGAATAAAGCATGCTATGGATGTAATGTTTAAGATAAAATCAGATTATTCAAGCTATCACTTTTCAAATAGAGATGCTTATTGGCTGTTATCGCTTAAGAGAGTATTGTCAGCTATGGAAGCAAGGATGTGGAAAGAGCAGGACCCGCGCTTGAAAACCCTTGCTGCTTATCGTAGAACTATATTAAATAGTATATATACACCACCCCAAACAAATGAACAGCTACAATTTTTAGCTGCTAGTAGCCCAATGCAATTACAGGATGCCATAGATAGAGAAGAAAGTGAAAGGATTCTTAGGCTGTCAAGTATATTGGATAGGATGATGCTGCGTTTCAATACTAGTTCAAGTGATGGTAAGTATGCAAAAGTGTGCTTAGTCGGTGGGCCCACAGGATATAAGACGCAGGTTGCTGATAGCATAATATTAAAGCTGCACCAGATACATGGTTTAAGAGCTGTATATTTTGATCTTGACATAGAAGGTAACGCAGGAAAATTAACACAACTTTTACGAGGAGAACGCGTGGAAGGTGTAAGAAGGCTTGATAAAACTACACGCACAATAGTTACGGTGACGATGCAGATAGATCCTAAAGAAGAGATAGTAGTTGCTGAAGGGTCTTTTGCCATTGCAAATAATATTATTGATATGTTACCCAATGAAGTTTCTAATTTTCCAATAGCCGTAGATATCTGCCCCTTTATGAATATCAGGTTAAGCGAGAGGCAGAATATGATGCTTGCAAATGATGATTATACAATATTACGTGAACTACTTATGAGTGCATTGCAAAGACCAGAGCAGCTTGATCCTTACGATGCACTCGTTAAAGCAATAGAGCATAGAAAGGTTGCTATCAGTAGTATCTATTCTACATTTCGCAACAGAGCTGCTATTATATATAATACTTATGATCCTTTTGAGTTGTTATTTAGCAGGCAGTTTGCCTTACCTTTTCTAGCGTTAGCTAATGGGCGCGCTCATGCTATAATATCTCGTGAATCTGATGGCCCAGATGATAGAAGTATGGCAGAAAGCGTGCATATAATATCTCAGCGCCTTATTGATATATTAAAGAAGATGCCTAGTGTGTCCAACCATCTCCTTGAGATTGCCCCAACGTCTGGGGTAAGGCAAATATTGCCTGACAGTATTTACAATGTACGCGCTTTTCCGAGAGCACCTGTTGTATCAGAGGCTGCTCCTGTAAAACATAGTACAGAAGCAGCTATTACTACAGCTGCCTAAAAACTTACCTTGCCTAAATTATCTTGCTATGTTATCCTAACTTAATCATGAAAAAGAAACAAGTAGTTCTTGCCATGAGCGGCGGCGTAGACTCATCTGTTGCCGCATATTTGCTAAAAAAACAAGGTTACTCTGTAATAGGGGTTACCTTCAAGGTATGGCCCAAGAACCTTTGCGGTAAACATGCACGTAGAAGCTGCTGTTCAGTTGATGCGATAGCTGATGCCCGCTCAGTATGCGCAAAGCTTGGAATACCCCACTATGCTATTGACTGCGAAAAAGAGTTCAAAAGAAGAGTTATCGATCATTTCATCAATAGCTACAAAAGAGGCCTTACCCCAAACCCCTGCATAATATGCAATGAGGAAATAAAATTTCCCATTCTTCTTAAAAAAGCAAGACAGACAAAATCAGATTATATAGCAACAGGCCACCATGCCAGATGTGTATATAATAAGAAACATAAGCGCTTTGTTATTAAGGAGGGCAAGGACAAAAAGAAGGAGCAGTCATATGTTCTCTTTAGCCTCAATCAAGATATTCTTTCACACCTCATTCTTCCGGTAGGTGACTATACAAAGGATAAGATAAGAGCTATCGCAAAAAGACTCAAGTTTGCATCTTATTCCAGAGAAGAGTCTCAAGAGATATGTTTTGTAATGGATAATAACCTTAATAAGTTCTTAAAAGAAAAACTAAAGAAGAAAGATATAAGGCCAGGTATCATAAAGAACAAAGATGGCGCTATCCTTGGCAAGCATCCTGGGACCTGCTTTTATACCATAGGCCAAAGAAGAGGTCTAAAGATATCATGTGGTAAGCCCATATATATAACAGATATAAACCACAAAAAAGGCGAAATTGTAATTGGCGATTATAATGATACATTGAAGAAGACCTTAAGGGCAAAAGATATAAACTGGATTATTCCTCCCAAAAAATCCCAAAAGCTGCTACATGCAGAGGCAAGGACAAGATATAAGGAGCCTAAGGCCAAGGCATCACTCAAGCCTCTTTCCTCAAAGACCTGCGAAGTCCGATTTTCAAAACCCCAAAGCTCACCTACCCCTGGCCAGGCGGTCGTCTTTTATAAAGGTGACACTGTCATCGCCGGCGCCTGGATTACATAGGGGATTTTTCCCTAGCCTTCGGCTAGGGGAACCAATCATGGAAGAAGTTCATGGAAGTGTTTGGTTTCACTTGACTTTTTGGGGTTTATAGTGTATATTTTAATGGATGAATATTTCAATAATTAAAATATTTAGTTATTGAAGCAAGGAGAAAAAGAATGAAAGAGAATAAGCCGTTTCATTATGAGACTGAGATTGCAAAGACTGCCGGCGCTCTACACAGGGAGCTTGCCAACAGGTTGAATAGAATGTTTGCAGGTGGGAAGCTGACTATATCACACATGATTGTATTAGAGCTATTGAATGAAAAGAAGTGCTCTAATATGTCAGAGATTGCAAAGATTCTCGATCTTACCATGGGTGCAGTCACTGCGATAGTTGATAAGATGGTAGAGGTTCAGCTTGTGAAGCGAGGACACTCTGAAGAAGATAGGCGGATAGTGGAGGTATGCCTTACAAAGAAAGGCATTGATACTGCAAAGAAGGTGACTAAAAATCGTTTGGAGATAATAAAAGAAGTATTTTCGGTGATGACAAAACAGGAGAAGCAGCAGTATCTTAAATTGCTCAATAAGGTTTATAATGGTTTAAGGAATAGAAAGCAATGAGATTATATAGGATTGCCTTGATCATATGCTTGATAAGCGTACCTAACGTTACGCTATATGCACAACAGGATGCACTTGAGCTTAATATAAATGAGGTCAACCACCTTGCGCTTGAAAACAATTTTGATATACAGGTATATAAGCTGGACAAACGTATAAGTGAAAAGGAACTTCTCAAGGCGCAAGCAGTATATGATACGACCCTGGATGCTTCTTATAAATATGATAGAGATAAGCTTGACAGGTCCTCGGTAATTTTTGGTGAAAAAACTGTAGCAATCGGTCAGAGTGCGACTTTAGAAAAAACACTTCCATCAGGCACTATATTATCATTAGGTGCAGACCATACGCGCCAGGCAACAGATTCAAGCTTTAGTACACTGAACCCATACCATGAATCAACTGCTACAATATCTGTAACGCAGTCTTTAGGAAAAAACGCCTTAGGCATAATAGACAGAAACACGGTAAAGATAACGGGACTTGATGTAGAAAATACCGGTTATACGTCTATGGATAAGATAGAAGCAGAGCTGGCAGATACCCAAAGGTCATACTGGAATCTACTCTTAGCTTATAAGAATGTCGAGGTTACGCAGGAGATAATGGATGGTGCAAAGAGCCTATACTTGAACAGCCAGAAAAACTTCGATATCGGATTAGTTGAACCACCTGAGCTTTATGCTGTACAGGCAAACTTGAAGCAGAGGCAGAGAGATGTGTTGCTTGCAAATGATAAACTTAGTGCTGCCTTGAATCGTATGAGGTTTAAGCTTAATCTTAGCAAGGATACTGTTGTAAAACCAGCAGATGAGTTTAAACCTGAGGAGATAGGTGTTAGTTTTGAGGAGGTTATAGCAAGTGCATTAGGCTCAAGGAGAGACTATAAGCAGGCGAAGAATGATGTTAAGGCAATGGACCTGTATATCCAGATGAAGAAGAATTCTCTCTGGCCTCAGATCGACCTTAAGGGTACGTTTAAGAGGAATGGCCTTGCTGCAAAATTCAATGATTCCATAAAAGAGATAACATCTCAGAACCAGTATGAGTATGCAGTAGAGGTGATATTCAGTTTTCCTTTAGAAAACTCAACCGCCCGTGCTGAATATTCACAAAAAGAGCTTGAGAAGGCAAAGGCGCTGGTCAACCTGAAAAAGACAGAGTGCCTGATACTTGTCCAGACGCATGATGCATACATACATGCGAAGAACACCTATGATGCTGTTAAGTTGCAAAAAGAGGCCAAAGAGCTTGAGCATAAAAAGTACCTTGGTGAAGAGGACCGTTTTAATAAGGGGCGCTCTGATACTGACAGACTTATAAGATATCAGCAGGATTATCTGCGTGCAAGCCTGGCATACTTAAGAGGATTGTATGAATATGAGTCAGCGCTTATTAATCTTAAGACAGTTATGAATAGATTACTGCAAGCAGATGGGGAGATATAATGAGCCTACCACGCTTTAGTATAAACCAGTCACTTTTTGTAAATTTAGTTTCAGCTGTTCTGATCATCTTTGGGCTAGCAGCAGCCTTTAATATGAATAAAGAGATCTTCCCAAATGTAAGCTTTGACCAGGTAAGTGTCACAACAGCCTATCCCGGGGCACCACCACTTGATGTTGAGAAGCTCATTACAGTTCCTATAGAAAAGGAGATTAAAGAGGTAGATGGTATCAAAGAGATAAATTCATCCTCACTACTCGGATTGTCATATATCCAGATAAAAATCGATCCAGATGCAAGCGATAAGCAGAAAGTGGTCAATGATATAAAAGACGCTGTTGATAAGGCAAAAGACCTACCTAAGGATATTTACGAAGACCCTGTTGTCAAAGAATGGGATAGCAAGCTATACGGCATAATAGAGGTTTCCCTTTCAGGAGAGATGAGCGAAAAGAAACTACGCCATTATGCAGATGCCCTTGAGGATATGCTTGAGGATATAGAAGGGGTGGCGCGTGCAGATAAAGAGGGGTACCGTGACAGGGAAATGCAGGTTCACCTGGATCCTGAGAAGATGCGTAACTATTATGTATCTTTTGATGAAGTAGAAGAGGCCTTGGCCTCTCGTAATATAAGTATACCGGCTGGTGAATTTAATACTAAAGAGGCAGAATACAGCGTAAGAACAACAGGAGAATTTCAAACAGCAGAAGAGGTTGAAAATATAATAATAAGGGCTAACGATGCCGGTAACTGGTTAAGAATAAAGGATGTAGCAGATGTAGAGGATTCCTATAAGAAAGAGGATATAATATACAGGACATGGGGCACGCGCTCGATAAACCTGGCAGTTGTAAAGAAAGAATCAGGCGATGCCATGGATATAGTTGAGGATATTAAGAAAACCTGCAACAAATTCTTAGAAAACACGCCTGATCCGCTTAATATCTCATATGTTAATGATTATTCTTTCTTTGCCAAAAGAAGGCTTAATGTTCTCAGGAACAACGGCTGGGGCAGCCTTATTATCGTGGTATTTATTATGATGCTTTTTTTACAAAAGCGCGTTGCCTTTTGGACTATTTTAGGAATACCTATAGCTTTCCTTGTAACTTTTATAATAATGAGCATCATGGGTATCACCATTAATCTTATAAGTATGTTTGGCCTTATTATTGTATTAGGTATGCTTGTCGATGATGGCATAATAGTTGCTGAGAACTCATACCGTTACATGGAAGAAGGCATGCCACCCAGGCAGGCAGCTGTAAAGGGCGCAGAAGAGGTAATGGGTCCTATTACGACAGCTGTTATCACTACGATAGCTGCCTTTTCACCGCTGCTTTTTATGACAGGAATAATCGGCAAATTTATAAGAAACATACCCACCGTTGTTATTATTGCTTTATTGGCTTCACTGGGAGAGGCGCTTATAATTTTACCTAGCCACTTAGCTGATTTTGTAAAGATCAAGCTTGGCTCAGACGGAAAACCTATAGGTGCCTCAAAAGACCTCCCATGGTTTAAGAGGTTAGTCGCTTTCTATACAAAGGTTGTAGAGAAAGCGATAAGAAATAAATGGAAGGTTTTTTTCTCAGTTTCTGCAACTATGATGGTCTCTATCATATTGATAATACTTGCATTTATAGGTAAGGGGCCTCTTAAGTTTATAATATTTCCAAGTGCTGGCATTAACTACTTTTTTGTCAGGGCAGAAGCACCTATAGGTACGCCCTTGCAAAGAACAAACGAGCTCATAGCACCTGTAGAAGAGATAGTATCTCAGATCCCGCAAGGTGAGATGGATGCATTTGTTACATCGGTAGGCAAGATACAAGAAGATCGCCATGACCCATTTGCAGGACAAGCATCAAATCTTGCACAGATAGCTGTTTATCTTAAGCCTGAGCAGGATAGACAAAAAACGGTTGATGAGATAATAGCAGAGGTTCGCGAAAGAACAAAAGATATCAAAGGATTTATTGATCTTCGATTCGATAAACCTGAGTCAGGGCCTCCTGTAGGAAAAGCGGTTGAGGCCAGGATAAGAGGAGAAGACTTTGACACTCTGGATAAGATCTCATTTGAGTATATGGATTATCTTAAGGCAATAGATGGAACAGCAGATATTGCCTGGGACCATAAGCCTGGAAAAGAGGAGATACGCATAAAGGTTGATAATGAAAAAGCACAAGCAGCAGGATTGAGTGTCGCGCAGGTAGCAAAAACTGTTAGGGGTGTTTTTGAGGGGGCTATTGCAACAAAGATAAAGCCTGTTAAGGCAGAGGAAGAGACAGATGTAACTGTTATGTTTCCCAAAAGCTCTGCAAGCGATATCAATGTCTTTAAGAATATACTAGTAAGAAACAGGACTGGCAAGCTTATATTGCTTGAAAAAATAGCTACAATTGAAAAGGTTCCAGGAACAACCACTATTAATCATCTTAACGGAAAGCGCGTAGTTACCGCTTCATGCAATGTAGATACAGAAAAGATTACGTCCTTAGAGATTAATAAATTGCTTCAGAAGAAATTCAAGGACTTATCAGATAGGTATATCGGTTATTCTGTAAAGTATGGCGGGGAACAAGAGGAGACATTGGACTCTATGATGAGCCTTCTCAAGGCTTTTCTTTGTGCCATGCTTATTATATACTTAGTGCTAGCGTCATTCTTTAAGTCTCTCATACAACCACTTGTTGTTATGCTTGCAATTCCATTTGGCCTTATCGGGGTAGTATTTGCTTTCCTTGTGCATTTCATGCCTTTTTCATTTATGTCTATAATGGGCATGATAGGTTTAAGTGGTATTGTTGTTAATGATTCCATTGTATTAGTGGACTTTATTAACAGATTACGGCGTGAAGGAATGAACAGATATGACTCTATCATAAAGGCAGGCCAGATGAGGTTAAGGCCGGTTATTCTGACTACCGTTACAACAGCAGGCGGATTATCAACAGTTGCTTATGGTATAGGTGGAAAGGATCCGTTTCTTGTGCCTATGGCTCTTTCGATAGCATGGGGCCTTATCTTTGCAACAGCGCTTACGCTTGTTGTAATACCCTGCATATATTCTATTATTGATGATATAGCACTTAAGATAACACACCATTCCAGCATGATTCGCACAGCAAAAGTAGAAAATAATAAATAAATTCTGCCCAAAGGTTTAATGGTAATTTCCGCAGGAACGCTCAAAAACCCCACCGTGGTTTTTTCGCTCCGTGTTGCTGCTCGCTCTCGCCTACATGTTAGCTCGGGCGAACCATGGCCGCTC
>JABMRG010000021.1 GCA_013202935.1 Candidatus Omnitrophota bacterium | reverse complement strand
GTGTTGAGGCGGTTCCTTTTTATGAGAACCAGGTTAGCATGTTATTTGGAAGAAATGATAAAGGTGTACCTCTTGAGCTAACCATAAACACAAGGATGTTTGAAGAAAAGAGAACAGATCTAAAAGAGGCCCTTCGAAATGCCATAAGGGATCATCAGGCAGAACCGATAGAATCAGCCATGTCGGTTAACGAGTACACTACAAAGCAAGACCGAGCTAGAACTACCCTTGCAACCTATCCTGTAGGTGACAGAGAATGGGCTGACCTCTTTGAAAACAGAATATGGCATATGAGCTCCTCGCATTGGAGGGATAAAAAAGAGACCTATATTATGGATAGACAGCAGGTTTCTAAAGAAGAGCGGTTTGTCAGGTGGCGGGTTACAGAACGGGCAGGGTCTTACTTTAATAGCCTTGTTGAGAAAAGAAGAGCAGGTGAACTCCCCAAGGGAAAGCCCATTATAGTTGTTGAGTTGTCAGCAGATGACTGTAAGCATGCTGATTTATGGATGAGGATTTTTAAAGAGACTGAGGATGAATGGGCAGAGGAGCATGGCGAAGAGCTCGATTTTTTTAAGAACATGACCTTTATGTTAGGGGAGATCTCTGGAGAAATTGTAAAGCAGGCAGTTACAGCCAGAGATACCCCTTTTCTTTATGAGCATCGTGATAAGCTGAAATTCATCGATGCTAAAGTCGATTTTAATAAAATGGGTGAGGTATTTTTAGGTTTAGATATTGGTCCTACTGAAAGAGTGTCGAGTGGAGTATTTGAACAATTATGCGTACTGTTTGAGTCAAGACAACACCCTTATCTAGATAGAAGCACTCTTGAGCGAATGAATAGGACCTGTCTTTCAGTGCAGAGTCTTATAGCACATTTAGTAGCCATGGCGGATGCTTACGATATAGATGATGATCTTAGGAGAGCCTTGGTAAGCTTTGATCAAACCCTTTTTTCCTTTTACCAGATTACCGAGGATAGATTCTTTAAGGCCTTAGGTATAGAGGATAGGGATATCAGGAGGCTACTTGGAGAGGCCTCTTTAGGAATGATAAATTACGCTCATAATCTTACCCCGGCCGCTCTTATCTCAAAAAGGTCAGGCAAAATATATAAGAGAATGGCTAAGGCCTACCTTGCTCCCTCACTCAATAAGGACTTTATTGATGATCCTGCAAACAAAGATGAGTTTCACTCTCTCGGCGTAAGAGAGCCGGAGGATATTATCGAGCTTATAGAGGATGAAGAGCGTTATGCTAAACTGAGCCCTGAGCTGACACTTAAGATATGGGAAGGTGTGCGGATTGAATATGGGTGTTATGAAGATGACGATCCCTCAGCGCAATTAGAGGAGTTTTTGCATAGTATTGAAGCAGAAGATGTAACTATGCCTATGAATGTTACTTTCGATCTTAGCGTAGTTGCTATCCTCTGGCACATGCTCCTTAATAATTTTGGCAGGCTGGAGATAGTCGATACCATAATGGAACATACGGATGAGTTTACGGACAGGTTCTGGCAGTTGCGAAAATACGGCACCTCTTTAGCTATCTGGATAGATTATCTCTATTTTCAAAGGACAGGTTTTGATAGATTTCCTCCCCATGGCTACCAGGTAGCTACTACAACAGTCCCGGTAAGGAGCATACCAGGTACCAGCAAAGATGATAATGGGACATTTCTAAGTTTTGAATGGAAACCGTCTCAGCAGTTACTCGAACTTGCCAAAATAGTAGAAGGTATAGTCGGAACAAGGCTCAACCCGCGTCAAACCATAAGCATGGTGACGATGGGCCATATGGATGAGGCTTTGTCCGGAGTTTCCAATAGCCGCAGCAGTAACGCTGGCTCTGGTACAGAGAGTGGGGATAGGGAACGTTTCTCTCGGTCACAACCTCTCATAGCAGAAGAAGTTGGGGAAAACAGGTTTACACTTTTAACAATAGACCAGGCTGCCTGAAGGCCAGGGGTTTTTTATTTTACCATGAAAAAACTTATAACGCTTATAATCTTAGTTACATTCACGCTTAACAGTGCAGGGCAGGGGTATGTATCCAGAGCAAAGTCGAGAGATACCCTAAGGCCTATGGCTGAGTCATTATCTGGCAGCGGTAAATCTCCCATGCAACAGTTATCAAATATATTGCAAAGAATTAATAATTTAATTTCTGGAAGCTCTCTATCTTTGAATGATTTAGTAGCACTTCAGAGAGATCTTGATAGAATTGTATCAATCGCTCCACCCGCCCTTTTAACAGAGGAAACGCAGGAAGAGATAAGGCTTTTAAATAAGAAGATTGCAGGGCACTTAAGGAATGCCTCAAAACCGAAAAAAGATCCTCCGCAAGCTGCTCCTCAAAAAAGAAAGATATTGTACCTTAAGTATTTTAAACAAGCGGTAGGTTTGTTAAGACAAAAAATCCAGATTATTCGCGCGTCAAGCTTTATGTACTTTAAACAAGCGGGAGCTGCGCTCCTGGCTATGGGCGGAATAGTTTTTTTGTCGATGTATTTTTATGACTATTATTTGCTGGCCAGGAGCCTATGCCTTCCTGCGGCAACACTTTTTACGTCTTCTTTTCTTGCTGCAGTGGGCGATATGTTAAGACAGAAGATCCAGATTATCCGCGGGTCAAGAGCAGGCAGGATAAATATAAAACATGTAGTCCGATGGGCTATTGTCTGCGGGATAGTGCATGGATTCTTATTTGGTTATATTTGGCATGATTTAATATTGGTAGGTAGTGAGCTGCAGAAGATAGTAAAGATGCCAGGCGACCTAGTATTTTTTGCACCAGTCTATCATATTCCTGCTATACTCGTTACAAACAGTTGGCTTATTGAAAAAGATAATTTAGACGAAGCTGTTAAGAAGTCAATACTAAAGTGGTCTCTTACATATATGTTAGGCTTGGCTTTATGGGTATGGGCAATGCCATTGAGCTATTTTTATTTAAGCGAAAGAGCACCGTATCTAGCTATAGCTATCTTTGGACTGACATGGAGGCTGATCCTTTCATTTATAACAGCCAATCCTGATAAGCCTAACCCTAGATCCGACCAGCAGGAACTCGAGGTTCACAGAATTTTTGAAAGAAACCTCTCAATCCATAGAAAATTTAGGTATTTTTGGATTGCTGGCCCATTATTGATGTTTTTAGCCTGGCCATCATGGCCTTTTGCCATGCATTGTTCTTTAGCAATTATCTGGACGTGGTTTTATAGCCGTAAAACAAGCAAGGTAGAGATGCAGATGGGTAGAGAAAAAGAATCTCTTTTGAGTAGAACTATAGTAGAGCCAGATATAAACCTTGAGATAAAAGATAGAGCAGATCAGCTTGCAAATAAACTGACAGCTCAGGTTGCAAGCGCCATTGAACCATCCGGAACAGAGGAAACCCCCAGATCCTCCTCTGCAGGCAACGCTCGACAAAGGCAGCTGGATGAACTGCACAGGCTCGAAGGTTATAGAGATTACCTGCCCGGTGCTTCCATGGAGGTCATTAAGAGAATGCGCGCAATGACTACTCTGCCAATATCATATGATAGGGCTACAGAAATGAAGATAGAGAAGCTAAGAAGAAAGCTAGGCCTAGACGAATTTAATGCAACAAAAGGAATAGATGCAGCTGCTTAAGGACTTATTTTTACCATGAAAAAACTTATAACGCTTATAATAATAGCTAGCTTCGCAATCCAAAGCACCGGCGCAGACCATATCAGCATGGCAATCAGCCATAAGCCACTAACCATTAGCCAATTGCGGCCGATGGCATACAAAACAGCTCTGGGCAGCTTCCAAAGTCCGTCTTCAGGCATTGATAAGACACCACAGGAAAGTAGACATGAATCAGCAGCGAAAAAACCACCACCTTTATTATTTGCGAAAATAACATGGCTTATTATAGGACTATTGGCAGTTTATTTTTTGGCCACATCATCCTTATCAACTGTCTTAGTCAAAAAAGTACTTATACAGAATCTCGTAAATCCTTTGGGTTACATAATTACGCTTTTTGTTGGATCAAACGCGATAGGTTTTATAGTAAAGATCTACCAGGAAGGCTTTTCTTTCGGATTACAGACACCGAAAGAAAAGATATCGAAGCTTATACGACAATGGAATTTGACAGATGAAGAGTATCGCGTCTTTAGTTCGGAACTGACGCCCAAAGACAGATTAGTCATTTTTCTTAATGCGCTTCAGGGGCAAACCGTCGGAACTATACTTTTTATTACAGCAATGAGCACCGTATTGCCGCCCGGACTTTATGCGTTATTCTTTACCACTCGTTCCGTCTTGGCGCTTGTAATGGGACATTGGATCCTAGGGCACAAGATGAATGTGAAATCTGAGCGGGTCCAGTGGCGTAGGAATGCATTGGGACTGACTCTTGTTTTTGGAGGCCTGCTAGCAGGGATGGCATTAACAAGCTCAGGTGCCGAAGCCTCATCAATCAATCTTGGGATAATGGTTACGGCTATACTGATAGTACTGGCAGCTGCTCAGGTTATTCTGCAGAGGTATATCTTGAGAGTCCGCTACGGTAAGCGGCCTGAGATACAGCCAACCCTAAGAATGATAATGGTCAAATATGGTTATTTACAGGGACTAGCGCTATGCACAGTACTATTCACCTTATTAGGTCTGCTACCTTCTCTGTGGCCGGCACCAGGCCGTATTGCGAGCGAGATCTTTTCACAAGGATTTCCGGGTTTTATTCAGCTGAATATCTGGATTCCGGTTCTATCATTCATATATTTTACAAGATGGAATATTGTCTATTATTTGCAAGGGCATGCGCGCATTGTAACCGCTGTATTAGTACCGACACTCGTGCCTGTTATGACATGGGCACTCTCGACAATGGTCTTTGGACAATCGCTTGGGACAGCGCAAATAATAGCCGGCATTGTGGTTCTTTTTGGTGTTGCTAAAATCGGCGCTTCAAATTTATTACAGGATAGGCAAGAAAGAGCCGACGCAAATCAGGCACAAGGTTCAAGCGACAAAGATGAAAGGAGTGTTGCAGATGTAGATACAGCGGGTGCCAACGTAGTTAAAGCGAAAGAAAACAGCCGCACACAAAGAGATCCTTTAAGAGATGGCCTTAAGGGTAAAGATGGTGGAGATAAAGCCAGATCATCCTCTTCAGATGATGGTAACATTATAAATACACCAAGAGGGGCTCCTGAATTTTCTAATTGGCTCGCTAACCAGGTAAGAATAGATACTGCCATCGCTGCCGCTGCCTAATTCCACTAATACCCCCTAAATACTGCTTATAGTAAAGTAGGGCTTGTTTTATTGTTGATGTGGCAGGGGAAAGAGGAGTATAATATTAATACTATTTTATAAGGAGAGGATGAATGAATGAGATAACAACAATTATAGTATACTCGTTCTTTTCAGGCATAACGGTATTTTTCGGAGGGTTGATATCAAGGTCTTGTGAAAGATTAAGAGAGGGTATCTTAAAAGAAGAATTTATTCACGCAACAGTTGCATTTGGAGGCGGTATCCTGATTGCAGCGGTAGCGCTTGTGCTGACCCCTCCGGCTATAGCCGAGCTTAACCTTTGGTGGCTGGGTATTATTTTCCTGTCAGGGGGATTTTTCTTTTTTATTC
>JABMRG010000020.1 GCA_013202935.1 Candidatus Omnitrophota bacterium | reverse complement strand
GGGTAAGCCTAAAGAGCACACTTGCCCAGGCAGGGAAGCTTAAACTTCTTGAGAATAACCGGAACAGGGGCAAGGGCTTCTCTGTAAAGAAAGGCATCCTGGCCTGTTTAGGTGAGTATCTGCTTATTAGTGATGCCGATCTTTCAACTCCGATAGAAGAAATAGAAAAATTATTTAGTTACATTAAAAGCGGCTATGATATTGTTATTGGTTCACGCAGCGTAAAGGATTCAGATGTAAAGATACATCAGCCATGGTATAGGGAGGGGATGGGTAAGATATTTAACCTCTTTGTCCGGTTACTTATTGTAAATGAATTTAGTGATACACAGTGCGGTTTTAAGCTTTTTAAAGGTGATATTGCAAGAGATATAGCCTCTTTTATGAAGATAGATGGTTTCTGTTTTGATGTTGAGATGCTCTATCTGGCTGAATTAAGGAAAAGCAGTATCAAGGAGGCAGGGGTCATCTGGTTGAACTCACCACAGAGCAGAGTAAAGGTAGTAGATAGCTCTGTCCATATGTTTCTGGACCTCCTAAAGATTAAGGCACTGCACAGATGAAACTTATAAGAGAGAATATATTATTATTAGTTATCATTCTTATTGGCATAGCCTTGAGGCTCTGGGGTATAGACTTTGGCCTTCCGCAGCTCTTTCATCAGGATGAACCTATTATAGTAAACCACGCACTTGCCTATGGCACAGGTGACCTGAACCCGCACTTCTTTATAGTGCCTCCGTTTACTTCTTATATACTATTCTTCTTTTATGGTATATATTTCCTTCTCTTAAATCTCCTCGGAGTACTTAAAGGTACAGAGGCATTTGCCATAAGCTTTTTTAGAGACCCGACTCCATTCTATCTGATAGGCAGGTTTCTGATAGGCCTTCTACCGAGCATCTTTAATATATACCTTGTATATAAGCTGGCTCTTAAATTTTTCTCAAAGAACGCAGCGCTCTATTCCGCACTTATAATGGCTCTATCTTTTTTAAATGTTATCAATGGCCATTATATATATACAGATAACCTGCTTGTGATGTTTGTCCTGCTCTCATATATCTCAATAGCCAATATTATTAAGAACCCTACAAGATTAAACTATCTGCTAGTAGCGCTCCTTAGCGGTATTGCAATAGCCACAAAGTACAATGCGGCTATTCTTGTAGTACCGCTGTTAATAGCACATACAATAGTTGCTAAAGAAGATAAGAGAAAGCTATTTAGTACAAACCTCTTTATCTTTGCGGGGGTTATGGTTCTCGCATTTGTTATTTGCAATCCTTATTCAGTACTTGACTGGAGGTTCTTCTTATTGACCCTTACAGGGAGGATAAGGGCCTCATATATAGGCTGGAGCCACCATATAAGATATTCCCTCTTTGAAGGCCTTGGGATATTTCCTACATTGCTTGGAATAACAGGCCTATTCCTTGTTTTGTTTAAGAGGTTTAAAGAGGCCCTGTTTATTCTATCATTTCCTCTTATTTTTTACATGCACCTGGCACTCAAGAGCCAGCATTTTGCAAGGTATGGGCTCGTCTTAATACCGTTCTTATCAGTAGGAGCCGGGTTTCTGCTATTTGATTATCTATATCCAAAATTGAGATCTAAGATGAAGCAGTCAGTCCTTCTGGCGGTCTCAATTATCATTATTATACCTACAGCATCCAAATCAATAAAGGCAGATCTGCTCTTTTCAAGGCCTGACACCCGGGAGGAAGCAAAGGCATGGATAGAGCAGAACCTGCCAGCCTCCTCTAAGATAGCTTTTGGTGATACCTCTTTTACCTTGCAGCTTAAACAGACAGAGGCTCAGCTAAGGAGAAAGAAGGATATAATCGGCAGGCAGCCAGAACTTAAAGAGCTTAAGGCAAGAAAGCTTGATCTTCGGCTTAAGGCGCTTGGTGATGAGAAGGCTTATGAGGTCTACTACCTCGTTGAGGGTGGTGAAACTGAAGGGCAGTTTTTCAATATGTGGCCCATTATAAGAAATAACCTGGATGAGATAAGAGAAGAGAGAATAAAGTATATTGTCTTTAATAATATGACCGGTTCTGAATCTATGCGGAGGTTTCATGAAAAAATCGCCAAGATATATAAACCCATAGCAGAATTTAGTCCTTATGAAAATGAGAATTTCAGAAGGCCCTATGATACCATAGCAACAACATGTATTCCTATCAGGAGCAAGGAGCTCTTCTCAAGAAGAAAGAACGGGCCATATATAAGGATATATAGGATAAGATGAAAATTTTAAAAGGCCACTCAGTATTTATTTTAGGTTTCTCATTTACAATAATCTTATATCTGTATCCTTTGATATTTATGCGTTCCGCTTTCCTGGGAGGGGATTCACTGGTTCAGTTCTACCCCTGGCTTAAGGTATACTCTGAATCTATAAAGGCATTTCAGTTTCCATTATGGTCCAGGTACTTTCATAGCGGTTTTCCATTAATGGCAGAAGGCCAGATAGGTGGTTTTTATCCTTTAAATATAATCATGTTTCTGACTCTGCCATTTAAGGTAGCATATAACTATTCTGTTATATTGCACTTTGTGCTGGCAGGCGTGTTTACGTATCTCTTTACCAGAAGATTAGGGGCAGAGGAGTGGGGGGCCACTTTAGCTTCGCTCTTATTCTGCTTCGGAAGTGCATACGCAGGTTGCTTCTATAATATAGTTACCTTGCGAACACTCGCATTCTTTCCATTAGCGCTACTTCTGATAGAATACTTTCTGGATTTCAGGAAAGCCAGATACCTTATAGGCTGTAGCATAGTAGTAGGTATGCAGTTTTTGGCAGGGTTTCTTCAGATGGCAGCATACTCACTCCTTTTCTATATTATCTATCTTTTATATGGTTTCATATTAAGAAGATTTACACTTAGGCAAAGATTGTCAACGCTTATAATCTTTGCAGCAATTGTTGGTATATGTGCATTGCCACAGCTTATATTGAGTTATCCCCTGGCAGAGGTCTCTGGCAGGGCAGAGTCATCTTTGGGATTTGCCCTGTGGCGTTCTTTCCCACCCCCTTGTTTTATAGGTATATTCTTCCCGCGTTGGATGGGACACTTAAGTGCGCAGGTCTATATATCAGTATTTGGGATATTATTCCTGATATATTCCCTCATCTATTCTAAAGGTTCAAAAGAGCTCAGGCCCCTAATTCTGATAGGCCTTATAGCTATACTTGCTTCTTTAGGAAGGTATAATCCCTTGTATGTTATTCTTCTTAAAGTAACCGGGTTATATAGTTTCAGAAACCCGTCAAAATTTTTATTCTTTGCGCTCTTTGCTGCCCCGGTTCTGACAGGGGTTGGATTTTCTAAATTCTTCAACAGACCGGATAATAGTATGGTCAGGTCAGCAAGCAAGGTATTTGCTCTTATATCAGCTATAGCGCTCTCTATATTCTTTATATCGAAATCCCTACTCTATCTATTCAAGGATAATATAATTTCTTTCTTGCAAGATTATGTCTCTAAAAACATAGTAGGCAAGCCTTATCATAGGTATGATCTGCAGACTTATATGTATAAGGTGCGTGGTATCTATAACGAATTAACAGGTGGTATAGATTTAAGCGATATATTTGTTCTTTTCTCATTAATATTTGTTATACTCAGCCTGGCAGTAGCTATAATGATACTTAAAAGGCCGGATAGGATTAAGGCTCTTAAGATTCCAATACTCTGCATTATATTTCTTGATATATTTATATATAGTTTCTATGGTACAGGGTTTAGGGGCAATATAATGCCATTTAGTTCTTTAAGGCCTGTTGATAGTCCTATCTTGAATATCTTAAAGTCTGATAAAGAGACCTTTAGAATTCTTCCATATGACTTAAAAAAGAAAGATATGCCAGATTGGGCTATGCCCAATGCAAACATACTACACAGAATAGACAGCATAGCAGCTTATACCCCGCTGGTTGAATCTGATTACAGGAATGCACTATTACCTTTAGAAGCTGTAGATGATTCCCTGGGAGTGCTTTCACCATCTACTGAGGCGCTGGCTGAAAAGTATAAACTATTAAGGCTTCTCAATGTTAAGTATATTGTTTCAGCAAGAGAACTTAAATTTGGATTCTTAGAAGAGGTTACGAGAGATAAAGGAGTCTTCCTGTATAAATTAAAGGGTTATTTCCCAAGGGTCTTTTTCAGCCATAATATATCTGGCAACATAAGGCCTGCGCAGTATAGGTATTTGGAAGTTCTGGAGTATAAGAGCGGATTACTCAAGGTGAAGATTGATGCACCCAGGGATGGATTTTTAATCTTTTCAGAGAATTACTATCCTGGATGGAAAGTTTCTGTTGATGGGCAAAAGTGTAAACTGTTAGAGGCCGACAACATTATACAAGCTGTTGCCTTAGAAGAAGGGGGCCATATCGTAACCTTTAGATATAGGCCATATTAAAAGATGAAAAAGATAATTCCTCTTATATTATTACTCTCTATATTTGCTTCTCTTGCAGTCTCAAGCATGTTACGTAAATCCGGCACAGCAGATGAGATCTGCCACCATATACCCTCAGGATATATCCTTCTTACGAAGGGAGATTTTAAGATGGCCACAGATTCTCCACCCCTGGCAAGGTATATCATAGCAGCTCCCCTTAAGTTATTTATGCGCTTAAATCTCCCTGATGATAGAAGTATTTGGAGGGTAGAAGATAGGGCTGAGTTTGCAAGGGACTTCTTTTTCAAGTATAACAACCAATCAAAACAGATGCTCCTTTTTAGCCGTCTTATGATAGTGCTGATAGGCCTCTTGTGCGGGTTATTGATCTTTATATGGTCAAATAAATTGTATGGGCTAAAAACAGCCTTATTCGCTCTTTTCTTGTATATACTCTCTCCGAATATCCTTGCCCACACACGCCTTGCAACAGCAGATATGGCAGTAAGTTTCTTTATTTTATTGAGCATCTATGCCTTCTGGCGTTTTTATAAGAACCCCAATAGGCCGAATCTTATAATTGCAGGCATATGTTTAGGCCTTGCGCAGCTTACAAAATATTCTGCATTAATATTATACCCGATCTTTCTTATACTTTTTGTCTTCTTAAGAAGAAAGCTCTCTCTAAAGGCTACACTCTTAATCTTTCTTATATCGATTCTGATGTTGTGGGCTGGATACGGTTTTAATACTGAGCCTCTCCTGGAAGACGCGATGCGGCAAGAAGAGAAGATAGAGCTTATAGACTCAAAACTGGAAACATTACTACCTGTGTGGAATGATAGTATCAAAGAAAGAGTTAATCACTTTCTTTTAAAAGTGCCGGTACCTCTTGGTGAGCATATATTAGGTGTCTTAGGAGTAATAAGGCACAGCCAGATAGGGCATGGGACATATTTCTGGGGAACCCATTCTGGCAAAGGCAATATCCTCTATTTTATAGTAGCCTTCTTAATAAAGACACCTATACCACTTATTGCTTTGTTAATAATGGGTATCTTTGTGTTGATTAAAAAGAGACTTACTGCTGATGAATATTTTTTAATTCTACCACCTGCAGCCTTCTTTTTTACAGCCTTATTTAGCAATATACAGATAGGATTACGGCATATACTTCCTGTATATCCCTTTGTATTTATAATAGCAGCAAGAAGCCTATGCCTCCTACGGCATAGGATTATTAAGGTTATTATACCTGTATTATGTATATGGTATATAATCGCCTTTCTTAGTATACAGCCGGATTATCTAAGTTATTTTAACGAGTTTGCAGGAGGCCCTGATAATGGATGGAAAATCCTCAGGGATTCTAATTTTGGATGGGGCCAGGACCTACCAGCCCTCTCTGATTATATGAAGAGAGAAGAAATAGATGAGGTTGTGCTCAATTATAGCCTTTGTGAAGACAGGCCTTCAGTTTATGGCATAAAGTCGAGGCCTATTAAGCAGAATGAACTAAAAAGGCCAGGAAACAGAGTATATGCTATAAGCCCTGATAGTGTAACATGGTCAAAAGAGCACGAGCCTACTGCAAAGGCTGGAAAATCTATATTTATATACGATTTTAGGGATAAAAGATGAAGAAGATAATTCCTATACTGATAACTGTGTGGGCCCTCTTTATTATAGCGGTCTATTGTAGGTCATTTATAATACCGAGAGTGATTGAGTTTATAAGCAGATGATAAGCCTCCTTTGGTTTATAATTATTACATTAATAGCCTATGGGCTGGGAAGATTGCTCCTTGGGCTATTTATGGAAAAGAGCACTCCCTGGGAGGAATTTCCATTCGCAGTAGGGATAGGATTGGCTCTTTTAGGATATATGGTCTATGCGATAGGGAGCGCGGGTCTTCTCTATCTAAAATATATTGTAATTATGCTTCTTATATCTGGAATAGTAGCTATGCCTGGTATCTACAGGTTTATCTCTTCATTCAGAATAAAGGATATTATAAAGACAATTACCGCTCTCAGCAGCTTTGAGAAGTTTCTTCTGGCCGTAATCTCATCTATTTTTATTATATCTATTTTTGGTGCCATGGCTCCTGCCATAGGAAATGATACCCTTGCATACCATTTTCAGCATCCCAAAATCTTTATTCAGGAGCATAGAATAGGCTATATTCCTTTTACAAGAGAGTCTATGTGGCCGTATCTTATGGAGATGCTATTTACACTGGGGCTGATCTTAAAGAGCGCAGCAGTTGCCAAGATGCTCCACCTTATATTTGGAGTTTTAACGGCGCTGGCAGTATTCTCGTTTACGAGCAGGTTTTTCTCAAAGAAGTATGCATTACTTGCTGCGACGCTCTTTTATTCAGCTCCTGGCATATTTATGCAATCAACGTATGCTTATACGGATCTTGCCACCTGTTTCTACTCGTTTTCCGGCCTATATTGTTTACTGCTCTGGCTCCAAAAGGAAAGAATGAGGCTGCTTCTGCTATCAGGTATCTTTATAGGCCTTATATTCTCTATAAAGATCCTGGGTATTATGGCATTAATGGCATCAGTAAGCGTTATTCTTTATGCATCTATTGGAAAAAAGAGATCCCTTAGGGTCTCAGCCGGCAATCTTTCTATTCTCTGCGTATCTGCTCTTTTAGTTTCTTGTATCTGGTATATACGTTCCTATGTAGTGCTTGGCAATCCTGTCTATCCGTTCTTATATAGTATATTCAAGAGTGGCTGGGAGGTTGATATCAGTAAGTATGTCTATGCAAGCAGCAGGGGTGTAGTTGAATTCTTAAGACTGCCCTGGGATATTGTTATGAATATCGATAACTTTGGCGGAGAACAGATAGGTGTTATATTCTTAGCGTTCTTACCGGTTCTATTCTTTCTAAATTTTAAAGATAAGGTTCTGCGGCCTCTCCTAATATTCTTAGCAGTCTATACAGTTGCATGGTATTGTGTCACCCCTACCATAAGATTTGCCTTTGTCAATTATGCCCTTATCTATATCTTTATAGCCATAGGCTTCTACAAGGCGACTGAAAAATACAGGTTATCGATTCTAAAGTTACTATTATGCCTATGCATACTCTTTAACCTATCTTTGTGTATCTATTATAATAGAGATGCAATAAAGCTTCAGCTTACCGCAATGACAGAAGAGGAATATCTCCTACAGAATGAGAGGACATACGCGATAGCTAAGTTTGTAAATAAGAACCTTCCATCAAACAGTGTACTTATAGCAGCTGAACCGAGACTCTATTACTTTGACAGAAAAGTTATTGCTTACAAGATGCTATATAGATTCTATGGAAAGAATCTGTCTGATTATATATATAAATTGAGAAGGGATAAGATACCCGTATATTTTTTATGCAGCAGCAACTCTGATTGCAAGGGCATAGAACCGTTTATAAAAGACAAAGTCCCGGTCTATAAGGTATCCAGTAAAATCCAAACAGATGAGAGAGTAGACTACAGGCTCTACAAGCTATAACTAAGAAGAGAATAGCAATCTTGACAAGGAGGAGTATAAGGTTACTGCTAAGGCGATACAGAAATATATAGAAACCAAGAACTATTATTGATACCCTGCCTGACTATTAATGACTACTACTGACTATTAAAGAAAGCTATTGACATATATATACTTATATTGTATAATATTGCAAATTAGATTGGAGGCATAAAGATGGAAGTTAAGGCAAATGAGGTATATACAACACAGGAAGTTCAGGAGATACTCAAGGTCAGCCCGAGCACAACTATGCGCCTTATAAAGAGTGGCGTAATAAGGACAGCCAAAGTTGGAAAACAATACAGGATAATGGGCAAGGAACTCCTGAGGCTTATTTCGCCACAGCTTGAAGATGAAGTAGGCAAGGCATACAATAAGGCCAGGCACTGGGCACACAAAGGCATAGACAAATAATCTATAGAGGATTAAGGATATAATTGTGGCCAAAGAACTTATTTTTATAGATGATATCAGGCTTTTACAGAGAAACCTTAAGGTTGTTCACAGGATAGCTATTAAGGGTGTGAAGCTTATATCTCTATCTGACATCACATTTGAATGGCTAAAGGAAGAAGGTATAGACTCTACCAGTTTCCATGAATATGAATATAAGGGTATGCATGATAGAGTAATGTCAACTGCTCAAGGCTTTGGCATGGGCTGGTATAAGCATACTACTGCAAAGGGAGATTTTACCATATATAATGGTATATCTACCGGGCTCCTGATTGAACGGTCCATGATCTATTATTTTATGGACCTTTTAAAGACCGCCTCCATTATAAAAGCTATAATTGAAAAGGAAAAACCTGATACAATATATCTTTTTACAGGCATAAATGAGGGCATGAGTCCGTGTGTAGATACAGCTACAATAGAGAGAATAGTAAGGCTTCTGGCACAGGAGAGTACTATTGAATCTATAGAGCCAAAAGACCGCGCAAAAAGAGATGGTTCCTTTTTGTTGTCACCAAAAGAGATTACAAGGGAATTATTCTCATATATAAATTCTTTTCTTAATTTTATAATGGCTGCCATAAAAGGCAAGCCTAAGAAAAAGATAGTATTTTATGAAGGGTTCAATCATATAAAGGATCTATTGAATAAAATAGGCTCTTCTAAGGGTGATTTTGACCTGATTCACCTTCAAAGAAGATTTAGCCCCAAGATATTCCCGGATATCATAAAGGCTCAAACAAGAGTAGAGGATTTACAGAGATACAGGAGATACCGGGCAAGAAAAAAAGATTTTTCTGTTGATATTGAACAGATCCGCGAAAATTTAAAAGGATATTTTAATTTTAGTGGAGTAGACCTATTACCGATTGCCTGGGAACGCATAAGATATATACTTGAGGATTATATCCCGAATATTGTTGTGGATGATATTCTATCTGTAGAGAATTATCTGAGACAGGAGAGGCCTGATATTGTAGTAGTTGAAAATGATAGCGCCTACTTTGAAAGGCTCGTTACAGCTGTAAGCAGAAAAAAAGGTATCAGGACAGTTGTAATACAGCATGGCATGACAATAGGAGGCAGAGGCGGCCTAAGAGATGACCTGCCGAGCTTTGATTTTTATCCTCTTATTGCAGATAAGTTCCTGGCATATGGCGAATATACAAAGGAGTGGCTTAAGGCCAAAGGTGCTGATCCTGATAGCATTGTAGTAACAGGTGCTTCACGCTATGATTGCTATTATAAGAAAGGTTTTGGAGAGGACCTTAACAGCTTAAAGAATCAGGTAGCAAGGGGGAAGGAAAAATTGGCATTGTTTATATTAAGCGAACTGGCCAGCCGACAGTATATACCCACATTTCATCATAACCTTTTTCATGTCAAGCAGCAGGTAAGGGAGATAGCCAAGATAGCCGAGAGCATGCAGGATTGTTTCTTTATAATACGCCCTCATTCAAAAGACCGTTTAGTAATTGATCTGATAAGTAAAGAAACAGATAAATTTCCAAATAGCAACCTTATAGTTGACAGAAGCATGGACCTGAAGGCCTTACTTGAAATAACAGATGCCTGTATAGGGGCGCACTCATCCGCGCTTGTTGAAGCGATGATATGTGGTGTTCCTGTAATAACCATAAGCCATCCGGATACAGAAGTAGATATAGCCTCTTTTAACGAGTATGGCCTGAGCATTCATGCCAACTCCTTTGATGATGTCAGGAGTATATTAGAGAAACTGCTTGATAAGAGAAAGGGCCTTAGGGTAGAGGTTAAAGAGAAGATTAAGCACAATATATCTTCTATCAATTATAACGATGACGGAAATGCCACAAACAGGATAGCCGATTATATTACAAACTCTTTATGATAAGAAATTATAAGCTATGAAAAGAAAAGTCTATTTTGCGGATCTTACATATAATACACTCGTTGTATCTTCTGACCTTACTCCGCTGGGATGCGGTTATGTAGCTGCTTATGCAAAGTCTCTCTACGGTAACGAGTGTGATATCAGGATATTTAAATACCCTGAGAATCTCTTGAAGGCGGTCGAGTCCGAGCCGCCTGATATATTTGCCGGCTCATGCTATGTCTGGAATAAGAGCCTGGTTTTACTTGCGGCC
>JABMRG010000019.1 GCA_013202935.1 Candidatus Omnitrophota bacterium | reverse complement strand
CGCGATCCTCAGATCGACAATCTGATGCGTTAAGCCAACTACGCTACGCCCCCGTAAATGGTGGGCGATATAGGACTCGAACCTATGATCTCCTGGGTGTAAACCAGGCGTTCTAGCCAACTGAACTAATCGCCCACAAATAGAGTATATATTATCCACAAAGAGCTGTTGTTTGTCAATTACTTTTCGAGGTCTTCTGCTTTTTGCAGAACCTCTTCTATTGTGCCTGCCATGTAGAAGGCCTGCTCTGGTATATGATCCAGCTCACCAGCTATTATTCTGGCAAAACCCTTTATAGTATCCTCGATCTTCACATAGCGGCCCTCTTTTCCTGTGAACTCCTCTGCAACAAAGAAAGGCTGTGAGAAAAAACGCTGGATCTTTCTTGCGCGCGCAACAGCTACCTTGTCCTCTTCCGCAAGTTCCTCCACACCTAAAATAGCTATAATATCTTTCAAGTCTTTATATCTCTGCAAAATACGCTGGACACTCCTTGCAACCTGGTAATGCTCTGTTCCTAAGACCTCTGTTGAGAGTATTGTAGATGTTGAATCGAGCGGATCTACAGCAGGATATATGCCAAGCTCAACAATCTCTCTTGAGAGAACAGTTGTTGCATCAAGGTGTGTAAATGCTGTGGCAGGGGCAGGGTCTGTTAAGTCGTCTGCCGGAACATATATAGCCTGTATGCTTGTTATAGAGCCTTCTTTTGTCGATGTTATGCGTTCTTCAAGCTCTGCCAGGTCTGAAGCAAGTGTCGGCTGGTACCCGACAGCAGAAGGCATTCTACCCAACAATGCGGATACCTCGCTGCCAGCCTGCATAAACCTGAATATATTGTCTATGAAAAATAAGACATCTTTCTTCTGTTTATCCCTGAAATGCTCTGCCATTGTAAGCGCGCTTAAACCTACCCTGAACCTTGCACCAGGTGGCTCATTCATCTGGCCAAAGACAAGAGCGGTCTTCTCCAAGACACCTGTATTCTTCATTTCAAGCCAGAGATCATTACCTTCCCTTGTCCTCTCGCCTACTCCACCAAATATGCTTACTCCGCCATGTTCAAGAGCTATGCTTCTTATAAGCTCCATTATAATAACGGTCTTGCCAACGCCTGCGCCGCCGAAAAGTCCTATCTTTCCCCCTTTTGGGTACGGGGCCAGGAGATCTATGACCTTGATGCCTGTTTCGAAAATCTCTTTTGATGTAGCCTGCTCCATTAGGGTTGGGGCCTCTCTGTGTATAACTGCGCGCTCTGTCTTTGGTGGAAGAGGCTTGCCCTCATCTATAACATCACCTAAGAGGTTGAAGACCCTGCCTAACGTATCATCTCCTACAGGCACAGATATGGCTGAGCCTGTATCTTCTACCTTCATACCCCTTCTTAAGCCTTCTGTAGAAGAAAGGGCGATACACTTTACCATGTTGTCGCCTATATGCTGGTGGACTTCCAGAGTAAGGTCTATACCTTTCTCTTTCAGTTTCAATGCATTGTATATTGCCGGGAGCTCATCCTTATTAAACTCGATATTTATTACAGGGCCTATGATCGCCTTTATAGTTCCTTCTTTCATCTCTTCTCCTGATTTTAATCTATTGCAGCTATGATCTCTGTCAGCTCTCTTGTTATCTGTGACTGCCTGGTCTTATTATAGATAAGGTTTAGAGAGTCCATCATCTTATCCGCATTATCTGTCGCCTGTTTCATCGCAAGCATGCGCGACATCTCTTCAGAGCAGCGGGACTCTATGATCCCCTGCTGCAGCTGGTTAAGAATATATTCCTTAATAAGCCTTTCGAATAGAACAGCTGGGCCAGGTTCATAGATATAATCCCTGTGCAGTTCTTTGGAGCCCTTTGCCGCACTATCCAAGTCAAGAGGAAGCAACTTGATAATCTTGGTCTCTCCTAAAAGGTGAAGTTTGAAGTGGCTGTATAAGAGATATATCTCATCCATCTCCCTATTTAAAAACTTATTGATAAGAATCTCGGCTATTTCCAGGATAGATGAATCACGAACTTCTTTATCAAGCGCTGAATATATGTTTAGGACATTCACTTTGGGTGTCTTCTTTAAATATCTCTGGCCCTTTTTGCCTATCAGTATCGCATCTATTTTTTTCTGTTGGTTGTCTTTGATGAACTTCCGATACCTGCTGTTTATATTTGCGTTAAAATTGCCGCAGAGGCCCTCGTCGCTAAAAACAGACACCAGGCCTATAGATTTTATGGTCTTTCGTCTTTCCAGAAGCTTATGTGAGGCAAAGTTTATATTGGCTGTTACATCAAATATAAGTTCTCGTATCTTATCAAAGTAGCTGCGCGAGGCGATCGTATCCTGCTCCATGCGCTTGAGGCGTGTCAGCGCGACCACTTCAAGCGCGCCTGCTATCTTTTTTATCTGCTCAACAGACCCGATTCTATTCTTTACAGCTCTTAGAGTAGCCATCTTATCCTTTTAGACAAACTTTCCCTTAAACTTTTCGATTACACCTGATATTTTCAAGCTTAGTTCGTCAGATATAGACTTCTCATGCTCTATCTCATCTAAAATATCAGAGTTCTCATCCCGCACAAAATTGAGAAGTTCCTCTTCAAAACGTTTTATTGAAGAAAGCTCTACATTGTCTGTGAAGCCATTCACACCTGCAAACAGCACGAGTATCTGCTCTGCAATACGCATAGGCTTGTGTGCCGGCTGGTTGAGGAGCTCCACAAGCCGTTTCCCGCGCTCAAGCTGCTGGATAGTTGCCTTATCAAGCTCTGTGCCAAATTGCGCAAAAGACTCCATCTCCCTGTATTGTGCAAGATCGAGACGTAAACTGCCTGCAACCTGTTTCATAGCCTTTATCTGTGCACTTCCTCCTACCCTTGAAACGCTTAAGCCTACGTTAACAGCAGGGCGTACACCTTTATGGAAGAGGTCTGTCTCAAGATAGATCTGTCCGTCTGTAATTGAGATAACGTTTGTGGGTATGTAGGTTGTAACATCGCCTGCCTGAGTCTCGATAATAGGAAGCGCTGGCAGAGACCCGCTTCCTTGTTCTTCGCTATATTTGCATGCGCGTTCCAGCAACTTTGAATGGCAGTAGAATATGTCTCCTGGAAACGCTTCTCTGCCTGGTGGGCGGCGCAGAAGTAGTGAGAGTTCACGATAACTCTTGGCATGTTTTGTAAGGTCATCATATACTATTAATGCGTGGCGGCCATTGTCTCTAAAATACTCACCTATTGTACAACCTGAATATGGCGCAAGGTATTGAAGAGGGGCTGGGTCACTTGCTCCCGCGTTTACTACAATCGTATAGCCCATAGCACCGGCTTTTGCAAGCTTATCTATTACACTGGCAACGGATGAGTTCTTCTGCCCGATAGCTACATAGATACAGACAACGTCCTTGCCCTTCTGATTAAGAATTGTATCGATAGCTATTGTGGTTTTTCCTATCTGGCGATCACCTATAATAAGCTCTCTCTGCCCACGCCCGATAGGTATCATAGAGTCTATGGCCTTGATACCTGTTTGAAGCGGCTCTTTTACTGGCTGGCGCTTTACAACTCCTGGGGCGATCTTTTCAATATTCTCTATTGACTCTGCCTTGATAGCCCCTTTACCATCTATAGGCTCACCCAATGCATTGACAACCCTTCCTAGCAGCGCATCGCCCACCCCAACACTTACTATTCTTTTGGTAAGCCGCACCTCATCGCCTTCTTTTATAAACTTATCATCACCAAAAATACAGGCCCCTACTGTCTCCTCTTCAAGGTTCAGCACCATACCATATATATCATTTGGAAAAAGAAGAAGTTCCCCTGCCATGGCATTATCTAGCCCGTATATCCTTGCTATACCATCTCCCACTTCTACAACAACACCTATCTCCGCTGTATCTACCCTCTTCTTAAAACCCTGGATCTCTTTCTTGATAATATCTGTTATTTCTTGAGGTCGTATCTTCATTATCTCTTAAGCCCTTCTTTTGCTAACTGTAATCTTGTAAGCAACGATAAGTTATAAACCTTATCTCCTATCATCAGGTCAAACCCACCTATTATATTCTTATCTAAAATCTCTTCTATGAGAATCTCTTTTTTAAGCATCTTCTCAAGCGCTTTGCCCAGACACGCCAACTGTTCCCTGCCTAAGGATATTGCGCTCTTTACAATGACCCGCTGTCTTCTTCTTTTGACATTATAAAGGTCTCTATATTTCAAATAGACCCCGTGTATAAGCTTAAATCTGTCGTTCTTCAGGAGTGTCTTTAAAAACCAGAGGAACTCATCACAGCACTTTGTCTTCTTTGTCAAGGCCTCAAGCAACTTAATCTTCTCTTTCTTATCTATGCTAGGGTGACATATAGTCTTCTGCAGGAGGGGCTCTTTCTCTAACACAGCAGTAATCATCTCGAGGCTCTCCTTCATATCATCAAGCTTCTTGTCTGCCTCTGCTATATCTATCAAGGCCTGCGCATACCGCCTATGTAAAACTTCAGCTTCAGGGCCTAGTGAATACATCCTCTATCTCCTTAATGGAATCATCTATAATACGCTTATGGTCTTCCTTGCCTATTTCTCTTCCCAGGATCTTCTTCGCGATATCCAATGATATATCTGCGATATCCTGCCTCAAGTCTTTGACTACCTGCTCTTTCTCTCTACCGAGCTGCGTCTTTGCCTCCTCTATCAATCTCTGAGCCTCTCTCTTCGCCTCTGCCACAACCTTTCTTCTCTCAGAATCAGAGACACGTTTTGCCTCATTCTTTATACGAAGAGCCTCGCCCTTTGCCATCTCAAGCGCCTTATGTGTCTCTTCTGCATAGAGCCTGGCCTTCTCTTGTGCAGCCTGAGCCTCTTCTGTCATACCGCGTATCTTCTTGGCCCGCTCATCTAAATACTGTGTAAGTGGCTTATAGAGGAACTTCACCAGAAGCCCAAGCAGTATAAGAAAGCTTAATATCTGTAATATTAATGTAAAATTTAGATTCATCTCTTATGAAACAACAAATATCAACAGTAGTGAGACCACAAGCGCGTATATGCCTGTTGTCTCTGCAATAGCATCTGCGATAAGCATCGTCCTTGTAAGAACACCCTGAAGCTCGGGCTGCCTTGCGATACCCTCGCATGCGCTTCCACCAACAATGCCTTCACCGATACCCGGGCCTATTGCGCCTGCGCCCATACATATACCTGCGCCCAAAAGCGCTGCCGCCCTTATAATTACCTTCCCGTCTATAGGAACTGTCTCTTCTACCTGTCTCGCTGTCTCTGCAGCATATGCTACGTCCATCTGTTCCTCCTTATTGTTATGCTTCCTGCAATATCGCTATATATGTCAATGCAAGCAAAGAAAATACCAGGGCCTGCACCGTCCCGACAAACAAACCAAAAAACGCCTGTGACCCAAAATATGCCGCTAGTATAAGAGGTGACGCGCTGAACTCAGGAAGGCCCAACGCACTAAAGGTCTTCAGTATCACAGGCCCTGTTAAGGCAAAGATTATCGCCCCTGCGAATATGTTCCCAAAGAGTCGGAATGAATGCGAAACCAGCTTTCCCATCTCACCTATTACGTTCAATGGCAAAAAGAGAAAGAATGGCTCGCAATAACCCTTGAGGTATTTTCCAACTCCTTTTTTCATTATAGCAGAAGCGTGCGCTATTATAAAGACCAAAATCCCAAGCCCAAGGCATGTGTTCAAATCCTGGGTAGGGCTCATAAGCCCTGGTATAATACCGAGCCAGTTTGAAAAAAGAACAAATAAAAATATCGTTATAACAAGAGGTACAAACCGCCTGCCGTTATCTCCCATCGCATCTTCTACCATATCTGAAAATGCGCTATATAGCGCCTCAAGCAGGGCAAAGGCCCTGCCAGCAGGCCTTGTAATTGTGCGCGCTACAACAACAGCAAGCGCGGAGATCAGAAATATGATAACCCATGTGAATATAAGTGTCTCTGGATTAAAGGTAATATGGAAATTCAACCCGGGCACTGTTATTGTCTTTGTGACGATTGTGCCGACATCACTCATATCTATATAGCTCCTATTACAAATAAAAGCAGAAGGGATACAAGCAGGGCATACATAGCTGTTGTAGATGCTATCGCCATGGCTATAAGCATGGTCTTTAAGAGCGCGCCCTCCTGTTTAGGGTTTATGCTCGATCCCTCAACATCCTTAGCGCCTATTTTTCCTATGCCTATGGCTGAACCTATCGCCCCAAGGCCCATGCATATAGCACTCGAGACATAAGTTACTACCGTTATCAGTTCGCTGCCTGACATCGCTCTCCCCTAAAAAGTTCTAAGAATATTGCTATCTTCAATGAAAATATACCCGCCGCTGCCCCTAAAAACACGGGCAAACCTTTTGTTATTGCTATAAAGAGGGTAAACCCGATTATCGCATAAAGCATCAGCGCGCGTGGGATAATAAATCTTCCCTTCTGCCCAATCTGTATATTACGTAAGGCCAGGACATACTTATAAAGAAGAGAGAATATAGCAACTGCTATAAGCCCGCCCACAACAGCACCCAGCGCAAAATCGCCATGCCTTAACAACAGCGCAACAATAGAGATGGTTGCCACAATAAAAATAACTCTCTTGTAAATAGTAATTTTAAAAAGAAGGTATTCTAAGGGTACGCTCATCGTCATTTTCTAAGTATCTGTTTATAAGAATTGTAAAAACCGCCTGCGATTCCGATTAAAAGAAATATTATTAAAAATACCCCTTTTGTCTTAAGTGTCCTATCCAAAAAGATTCCTATATAAAGGCCTATCAGGATGCTTGCTATTATTGTAAGGCCTATCTGCGTAACCAGGCTAAGATAATATATAAAATCATTCTTCTTCTTCACTAACGCTTTCTCTTACCAGAAGAGTTGCCTCATCATTGTGAACTTCTGCAAAGCCGGATAATATCTTATATTCTATATTGCCTCTATCGGATTCTAATCTTAAATCGCCTTTTGAAAGCGTAACCAGGAGAGGTGCATGTCCTGGCATAATCTCCATATCGCCTTTTTCTGCACGAAATGAAACTAGGGTAGCGGCTCCTCTGAACAGTTCTCTTTCTGGTGTAATAATTACAACTTCCATAATAACGCTCTCGTCTTTATGTCTGGGCTCTTGAGCCAGGCTTTGTCAGGGGAACCTTTTTCTTGCACAAGGGGCAGCTTTCTGGCTTATAGGTCTTTATATTTATCTTTTCGATGCTCTCAAAAGGAATCTTGCCAAATGGGTTCCTTGTCCCGCTTCGATCTATAAGGGTAGCTATACCGACAATCTTCGGCTTAT
>JABMRG010000002.1 GCA_013202935.1 Candidatus Omnitrophota bacterium | reverse complement strand
TATCAACCTCCAGGCTATCACCTTCTTTAATGGTTTTTGTGTTGCATTCTATCAGGAGAAGCCCAAGATTGATAGCATTCCTAAAGAATATCCTTGCAAATGATTCTGCTACTACTGCTGATATACCAGCATATTTTATAGCAAGGGGCGCCTGTTCTCTTGAAGAACCACATCCAAAATTCTTACCTGCGACTAAAAGGTCTCCTTTTTTGACGCTCTTATAAAAGTCCGGCCTTATATCCTCCATTAGATGCTTGGCAAGTTCTTTAGGGTCCTGTATCTTAAACTTATATCTTCCTGATATTATATAATCTGTATTAATAGCATTACCAAACTTATGAGCTTTGCCTTTTAGCTTCACTTTACATATCTCCTTGGGTCAGTAATCTCGCCGCGCAGTGCTGATGCAGCAACCGTTGCCGGCGATGCAAGATAGATAAACGCATTCGGGTTGCCCATTCTGCCTTTAAAATTACGGTTTGCAGTAGAAAGCACAACCTCGCCATCAGATGGTACCCCGTTATGAGTTCCGACACATGGCCCGCAGCCAGGTGTAACTACGTTTGCGCCTGCCTCAACCAGCACCTTTATGATACCTGAAGCTGCAGCCTCAAGAAATATCTCCTTTGATGCTGGTGCAACAATAAACCGTACCCCCTCTTTTATCTTTTTGCCCTCTAGTATAGTAGCTGCGATTCTTAAATCTTCTAGCCTACCATTTGTGCAAGTACCGATAAAGGCTTGGTCAATTCTTTTTCCTTTAAGCTCTCCAACATCAGCTACATTATCAACCTGATGCGGTTTTGCTATCTTAGGTGAAAGCTTACTTGCATCATAGTACCGGACATCAGCATATCTGGCATTCTTATCAGCAAGAACGATCTTGCGTCTTTTGCTGCTGTATCTCTTAAGCCACTTTTGCGCCTTTGCATCTGGTTCCATGATGCCGCATTTTGCACCCATCTCTATAGCCATATTTGATATTGTAAAGCGTGCATCTACTGACAAGGATTTGATAGCGTCTCCGTAAAATTCAGCAGCCTTATATGTAGCTCCATCTGCTGTCAGGTCACCTATGATATGGAGTATTATATCTTTTGAGTAGACACCCTTGGGTAATCTGCCCTCAACTACAATCTTAATTGTCTCAGGCACCTTAAACCAGTTCTTTCCACTTGCTAAGCTTATAGCAAGGTCTGTAGAACCAAAGCCTGTCGCAAGCGCACCTAATGCTCCATACGTACATGTATGCGAATCTGCACCAACTATCAGGTCGCCTGGGCCCACGTTGCCTGACTCAAGAACAACTTGATGGCATACGCCACAGCCTATATCATAAAGCTTTAGGTTTTGGTTATTGGCAAAATCACGCATCTTCTTATGGATGGTGGATACACCGATATTGGGGGAAGGCGCACTATGGTCGATCACCATACAAAATTTTTTCTTTGCCGATAGCCTCTTTGCGCCTATATCTTTTAAGGCATCTATTATAAGCGCGCTTGTGCCATCCTGGCCCAGGCAGAAGTCTATACTACATAAGGCATAATCTCCTGCTCTCAAGCTTTTCCCTGAGTGTGCGCTTAAAATCTTTTCTGCTACTGTCTTAGCCATTTAACAAAACCTCGCTTTGCTCTGTTTTGTTTTAGGGAAAAACCCTGATGGTTTTTCCCTAACGCTCGGCTTTTAGCCTCGCTGTTCCTATTCCTTCCGCAGGCAGGCGTATTACGCCGATAGGGGGGAAACAATCTTTCCCCCTAAAACCCCCTTTTAAAAATGGCTAAGCTACTGTCTTAGCCATTTTTCTATCCTATCCAATCCTTCTTTAATATTTTCCATACTTGTTGCAAAGCTTAAGCGTATAAAACCAGGTGCGCCAAAACCCTCGCCCGGAATCACTGCTACCTGTACGTCCTCAAGCAATTTCTTAGCAAATTCAAGTGAATCCTTATTTACCTTTGATGCATCTACAAAGCTGTAAAATGCACCTTGTGGCTTTACGCATGAAAGTTTTTCTATGCTGCCTATACGCTCAAACATATAATCCCTACGCTTTTCAAACTCTTTCTTCATCTTCTCAACTGAATCATCTTCTTTGCTGAGTGCTGCTAATGCAGCTTCCTGGCTTATAGAAGAAGGGTTTGAGCTCGAGTGGTCTTGCAAGTTCTTTATGGATTTTGTAAGCTCTAGGTCAGTAGACGCGATATAGCCTATTCTCCACCCTGTCATAGAGTAGGTCTTTGAGACACCATTTACTATTATAGTCATCTCCTTAGCCCTATCACTTAAAGAAGCGAATGAAGTGTGACCTAAGCCATCGTATATGAGTCTCTCATATATCTCATCAGATACAACTCTGATATCCTTATCCTTAATCACTTCAAGGATAGACTCAAGCTCATCCTTACTGTAGACACAACCAGTAGGGTTTGATGGTGAGTTTAATATAATCGCCTTTGTTTTAGGTCTTATAGCCTTTGCTAACGCATCGGCTTTGAGCTTAAAACCATCTGCAGCATTTGTGCCTACTATAACAGGCATCGCGCCAGATAGCTTCACCATCTCAGTATAGCTTACCCAATAAGGTGCTGGTATTATAACCTCATCGCCTTCTTGGCATATGGCTTGAAAGATATTGAATAGAGAGTGTTTTGCGCCATTTGATACAATTATATTCTCTTGTTTATACTCAAGCCCGTTAAAACTCTTAAGCTTATCACATATTGCTTGCCTTAATTCGACAGTACCTATGCTCGGGGTATATTTAGTCTTTCCGCCTCCAATAGCTGCAACAGCGGCGTCTTTGATATACTCTGGTGTATCAAAGTCAGGCTCACCTGCACCGAAACTTATAACATCGATGCCATCTTTTTTCATCGCCTTTGCCTTCGATGTAATGGTCAGTGTCGCTGAAGGCGAAATACCGGTTATACGTTTTGAAAGTTCCATTTCATATCTCCTTATTATTTATTAAAACTAAATATTACACTATATATATACAATTGTCAAATAAAAAAGCAGGACATATATAGGTCCTGCTTCAACTCATGCCTTACGATCTATAATCTGCGCCTATTTATTTTTCTTGAAGAACCCCTTGAACCTTCCGAATAAGCCTTTCTTCTCTTCTTTTGGCTTCTCTTCCTCAGGCTTTTCTGCCTTGTCGGCAGGCAGGTCTGGTACCTTCGGTTTTTCTACTTTAGCCTTTGGCTCTTCTGGTTTTTTCTTAGGCTCTTTCTTCTTAGCAGGTTTCTTAGCCTTTATCTCCTTTTCGGGAGTTTCAGCTGGCTTTGGTTG
>JABMRG010000174.1 GCA_013202935.1 Candidatus Omnitrophota bacterium | reverse complement strand
GTTATCGGTAGAAAGAAGGAACAGATCCTGGAGCGCTTTCTTACACAGATGCCTGTAAGATTTCAGATGGCAGAAGATGATATCCAGCTTCATGGCGCTGTAGCCGACATAGACCCTAAATCCGGAAGAGCCACTTCTATAAAACGCCTTCAGATAAGACTATGAATCAAGCAACGACTCAGAAGAAAAAAATATACTCTGTAAGTGAGATAACGCGTGATATCCGCCTTCTGCTCGAGGGCTCATTCCAAAAGGTATGGATCGAAGGTGAGGTATCCAATTTTATCCTGCACACATCAGGCCATTGCTACTTTAGCCTTAAGGACAACGAGAGTGTATTGGCATGCGTGCTCTTTAAAAATTCCGCATACAAGATAAGGTTTAAGATAGAAAATGGCATGAGCCTTGTATGCAGAGGCAGAATAAGTGTCTACGACAAAAGAGGGCAATACCAGCTCTATGTTGAAGAGATAGAGCCTAAAGGCATAGGTTCGCTTCAGCTTGCATTTACGCAACTAAAAGAAAAACTCTCCAAAGAGGGGCTATTTAACGAAGAGCACAAGTTGTTGGTACCATACCTTCCTGAAAGAATAGGTATAGTGACCTCACCAACAGGCGCTGCGGTAAGAGACATGATACATGTATTAGAGAGGCGTTTTCCTAATATGCATATTATACTATACCCGGCAAATGTCCAGGGTGAAGGAGCTGCCCAGGAGATAAAAGAAGGCATTGAGGCATTCAATAGATTAAATAATGTAGACATTATAATAGCAGGCAGAGGGGGTGGAAGCTTAGAAGACCTCTGGGCATTTAATGAAGAGATAGTGGCCCGTGCTATATTTGATTCAAAGATTCCTATTATATCTGCTGTAGGCCATGAGATAGATTATACTATAGCGGATTTTGTCGCAGATATGCGTGCGCCTACTCCATCTGCTGCAGCAGAGATTGTTGTGCATAAGAAAGAGGATATGATAGAGGAGATAGAATATCTAAGGGAAAAACTAAAAACATCTCTTATAAATAGGCTAGATATGCTAAAACGGCACCTGGATAACATAATGCAGCGTTATGCGTTCAAGCAGCCGCAGTTTTTGACAGAGCAGTACCAGCAGAGGCTCGATGAGCATACGAAGCTGCTTTCTCAAAGCCTTACGCATTTCTTGGAGATAAAGAGACAAAATCATAAGGCAATCGAAGGCAAACTAAATGCATTAAGCCCTACCGCCATATTATCAAGAGGCTATAGTATTACCATGACGTACCCTAGCGGGGATATATTAAAAGATTCCGCGAATGTTAAAAAAAATACAAGGATTAGAACCAAACTTGCCAAAGGCGAGATCATAAGTAAGGCAGAATAAAATTTGAGAGGTGATGAAGATGGCTGATCCTAAATTTGAAGAGGCTTTAAATAAGCTTGAGTCGATAGTAAGCGATCTAGAAAGTGGCGACCTTGGGCTTGATGAGGCTATCAAGAAGTATGAAGAGGGCATGAAGTTATCGAACTTCTGTCATAACAAGCTCCAGGAGATACAGAAGAAGGTAGAGGTTCTTGTTAAGGACTCATCAGGCAGCTTATCAGCAAAAGATTTTAACCCCGACGCTAAAGTAGCTGAAGAAGACTCTACCCAAAAAGAGAAGAAGCCCAAAACCCAGGCCAAGAAGAAACGCCCCCGAGGCGAACAACTGTTGTTCTAACCCCATGCATATTAAAGAATACCTTAAAAGTAAGAAAAATCTGGTTGATAAGGAATTATTTGCGCTTATCCCAGATCTTAAAGAACGCCCAAAAATTGTGCATAAAGCTATCAGGCATGCGCTTAAAGGCGGCAAAAGAGTAAGGCCCATACTCTGTTTGGCTAGCTCTAAAGCGGCAGGTGGCCGAGAAAAAGATCTTCTAAAAGTTAGTTGTGCTATTGAAATGATTCATGCGTATTCTTTGGTTCACGACGATCTCCCATCAATGGATAATGCTGATTACAGGCGTGGGCTTTTAAGCTGCCATAAGAAGTTTGGTGTAGCAAATGCTATTCTCGCAGGGGATGCGCTATTGACCCTAAGCTTCAACCTCTTATCAGGTGCAACTAAAGACCTTGCTCTTAACTCTAAAGTTGCCAAGGAACTCTCATATGCAGCAGGCACCTTTGGCATGATCGGTGGCCAGGCTATAGATATATCATCTTCCGAAAAAGACCTGCTGACACTTGAGTACATCAATATTCACAAGACAGGCGCATTAATAGCAGCATCCTGTAAGATAGGTGCTATGGCAGCAAAGGCAAAGCCTAAAGACATAAGCGCGCTTTTTAAATTTGGCGAATACATAGGCCTTGTTTTTCAGATAGTAGATGATATCTTAGATTCAGAAGGAATTGCAAAGCTAATAGGCCCAAAGCGCGCATATGAATATGCAAAGGAATTAACAGAAAAGGCAAAATCTTCTATATCCTATCAGGGAAAGAGAGCAAGGCCGCTTTGCGATCTAGCAGATTTTATATTAAATAGAAAACACTAACATGCCGCTACTCGATAGTATAAATTCACCTAAAGACCTAAAAAAACTACAGATAGGCGAACTTCCTCAATTAGCAGATGAGGTCCGCAGCCTTATAATAGATGTTGTTTCAAAGACAGGTGGCCATCTAGCGCCAAGCCTTGGCGCAGTAGATTTTATAATAGCGCTCCATTACTGTTTAGATGCTCCTAAAGATACAATAGTATGGGATGTGGGGCATCAATCATATTGCCACAAGATACTTACAGGCAGAAAGGATGCCTTTAGCAATCTTAGGCAAAAAGGCGGCTTGAGCGGTTTCCCGAATATAAATGAAAGCGAATATGACCCATTTACAGTTGGCCACGGGTCTACATCTATATCGACAGCCTTAGGGCTTTGCTTAGCAAGAGATTTAAAAGAGACAGATGAGAAGGTAGTCGCTGTTATAGGAGATGGCTCATTAGGTGGCGGCATGGCCTTTGAAGGTTTAAACCACGCTGGCCAGCTTCGTAAAGATATATTGATTATATTGAATGATAACGAGTTTTCAATATCTCCGAGCGTAGGGGCATTCAGCCGCTATCTCAACCGCATAGCAACTAACCCTATATATAATAGGGTAAGGGAAGATGTAGACAGGCTTATAAGGAGGGTGCCTCGCCTGGGGTTTCGCCTTGCAGGCGCTGCCAGAAAACTCGAAGAAGGGCTTAAGAATCTCCTTGTTCCTGGAATATTATTCGATGAGATGGGTATAAGGTATTTTGGCCCTATTGATGGGCATAATATAGGAGCCGTGATTGAGGTTATAAATAATGTGCTCCCACTTAACGAACCGCGGCTTGTACATATAGTTACACAAAAGGGAAAAGGCTTTAAGCATGCTGAGAAAAAACCTGCTAAATTTCATGGGATAACCCCCTTTGATACAAAAAAAGGCAAATCAACTGTTGATAAGGCCCCGAGCTTTACTGAAACCTTCAGCAACAAGATGGTTGAGCTTGCTTCAGGCAATAAGAAAATAGTAGCTATTACAGCTGCTATGCCTGAAGGAACAGGGCTGGATAAGTTTGAAAACCGTTTTCCTGAGAGATTCTTTAATGTGGGCATGGCAGAAGAGCATGCAATCGGTTTTGCAGCAGGGCTTGCCAGAAAAGGGCTTGTGCCTATAGTTGCTATATATTCTACATTTCTGCAGCGCTCATATGATCAGATAATTCACGATGTATGTTTACAGAATCTTCATGTTGTATTATGCCTCGACCGTGCCGGAATAGTAGGAGAAGATGGCCCAACCCATCATGGGGTATTTGATATATCATACCTTCGGCATATTCCAAATCTAGTATGCATGGCGCCAAAAGACCTTTTGGAATTAGAAGATATGCTTGAGTTTGCAGTTTTACACAGGAGCCCTATATCTATACGTTATCCACGGGGTGGGCCCCTAGGACAAGAGACGGCTAATACGCAGACAGAAAACAGCAGAGAGCGCATAGAACTTGGAAAATCAGAGATACTTCGGGTCGGAAGAGACGTTGCGATATTGGCAGTAGGGGATATGGTGTTGCCTGCGCTTGAGGCATCTCATATTCTTGCAAAAAACAACATTGAAACAGAAGTAGTAAATATGCGGTTTATTAAACCGATAGATTCTGATACAATATTGAAGCTTGCTGAAAGGATAAAAAAGATACTTGTGGTAGAAGATAATGTGCTTGAGGGTGGATTTGGTTCTGCGGTTATTGAGGTATTAAGCGATAATAATATAGATGTGGATATAAAAAGGATAGGCCTTCCCGATGAGTTTATTACATACTCTAGCAGGGAGGATCTTTTAGGCAAGTTTGGCCTGTCGGCTGAGAAGATAACAGAGAGAATAGAAGAGTGGCTAAGATAAAGATAGATTCAGAGATTTGCAAGGGATGCGAACTCTGTATAATATACTGTCCCAAGCATTGCATAGTCTCATCTGGTAAGATTAATAAACGAGGCGTAAAACCCGCAATGCCAAAAAAGGATGCGGAGTGTACAGGCTGTACAATATGTGCCTTGATATGCCCTGACTGTGCAATCGAAGTATATAGATGAAATGAGGCAATAACTTACGGAGTCTTGGGGACGACGTAAGTTATATGGCCGAATTTCATCCTGAGCGAAGCGAAGGATCCAAACATGAAGAAACAAAAATCCAAAAAGGTACACTTAATGACCGGTAATGAGGCTGTTGGCGAAGCTGCGGTCCGCGCAGGCTGTGGACTCTATGCAGGCTACCCTATTACTCCCCAGAATGAGCTGACCGCCTTCATGTCAAAGAGAATGACTGAAAAAGGACGTGCCTTCATACAATCAGAGAGTGAATTAGCAGCAATAAGTATGGTATTTGGTGCCTCTGTTGCTGGAGTGCGCACAATGACCTCTTCCTCAAGCCCAGGAATAAGCTTAAAGCAAGAAGGTATATCATATCTTGCAGGGTGCAAACTTCCCGCTGTTATTGTAAATGTAATGCGCGGAGGCCCAGGCCTAGGTAATATTGCACCGAGCCAGGCCGACTATTTCCAAGCTACAAAAGGTGGGGGCCACGGTGACTATCGCATGATAGTATTAGCTCCTTCTTCAGCCCAGGAGTCTATGGATTTTACTATTTCTTCATTTGACCTTGCAGATAAATACAGAATGCCAGTGATGGTGCTTACAGATGGCATGCTTGGCCAGATGATGGAACCAGTAAGACTTCCTGTTATGCAGCAGCCGTCATCTGCGAATCAGAAACCATGGGCACTGACAGGAGCAAAGGGAAGAAACCCACGTTTTATAAAGTCATTATTTTTAAAGCCCGGAGAGCTAGAAGGTTTCAATAAGTTGCTGCAGAGGACTTATAAAGAGATAGAGAAGAAAGAAGTAAGGTATGAAGCCTTAGGTTGCAGCAGGGCCGAACTTATCGTAGTAGCCTATGGTAGTGCCAGCCGTATCGCTCGCGCCTCAGTTAAAGATTTGAGAAAGAATAAAAAGCATATAGGGCTTTTCAGGCCTATTACACTCTGGCCGTTTCCAGAGAAGGTGTTAAAAAGGCTTACCAAGAAAGCTAAAAAGGTATTAGTAGTTGAGATGAGTTCAGGGCAGATGCTTGAAGATGTACGTCTTGCGGTTGGAGATGATTCAAAGATATCATTTTATGGCAGAATGGGCGGAGGGATCCCAGCCAAAGAAGAGATTGATAAGGAGATACTTAAGTGCCTAAGGTAGAAAAGATATTTTCAAAGCCTAAGGGCTTACAAGATGCACCTACGCATTATTGCTCAGGATGCGGACACGGTACCATACACAGGCTTGTAGCTGAGGCGGTAGATGAGCTTGGCATAAGAGAGCGTATTATAGGTATTGCCCCTGTGGGCTGCGCAGTACTCGCCTATGACTATTGGAACTTTGATGTAACAGAAGCAGCTCACGGAAGGCCTCCTGCTGTAGCTACAGGCATAAAAAGAGTTAGGCCTGACAATATAGTTTTTACTTATCAGGGCGATGGCGATTTGGCAGCTATCGGGACAGCAGAGATAGTACACGCTGCCAACCGCGGTGAAAATATTACAGTGATATTTGTCAACAATGGTACCTATGGTATGACCGGCGGACAGATGGCACCCACTACACTTATCGGCCAAAAGACCGCTACATCCATCCTTGGTAGAGATCTGGTGCGCGATGGATATCCACTTAAGATATCAGAGATGCTGGCTGTATTGGACGGTGTAAAGTATCTGGAACGTACAGCTGTGCATACACCTGCGGATGTCTTAAAAACAAAAAGAGCTATAAAAAAAGCGTTTAAAAATCAGATAGAGAAAAAAGGCTTTTCAATGGTTGAGGTACTTTCTATGTGCCCTACATATACAGGCCGCTCTATTAATGGCTCGATCAAATGGATTAAAGAGCGGGTCTCCAAAGATTACCCGCTTGGCGTACTTAAGGATGCTACAAAATGACCGAAGAAATAATCTGCGCCGGTTTTGGTGGACAAGGCATAATGATACTTGGTAAGCTGATGGCATATAGTGCAATGAGGAAAAACTTCAACGTTACCTGGATGCCGTCATATGGCGCAGAGGTGCGCGGAGGAACTGCTCATTGCATGGTTGTCATATCTGATAAAGAGGTAGCATCGCCTGTAATATCATTGTACGATACAGCTATTATTATGAACAAGCCCTCACTTGATAAGTTTATAGGTAAGATAAGGCCAAAAGGCACCCTGATATTGAATTCATCACTTGTAGATGGTAAAATAAAAAGAAAAGATATAAGTGTTTTAAGAATACCTTTTACAGATATCGCCCATAAACTCGGGAATATCCGGGTGGCAAATGTTATAGCTTTCGGTGTTTATATGAGTAAAAAGAAGCTATTTAGTAAAGAGATTGCCAAAAAAGGCATTACAATAGCATTTGGTGGCAACAAGGAACTTGTAAGTTTAAACATAAGAGCATTAGAAGAAGGGCTTAAGGTAGTATGAGTGATATACGCGTAAGATTCGCGCCATCTCCAACAGGATACCTGCACATAGGAAGCGCAAGGACAGCCCTATTTAACTGGCTATATGCGAGAAGCCAAGGCGGCAAGTTTATACTTCGCATAGAAGACACTGACCTTGAGCGATCGGACAGCAAATACCTTGATGAGATATTGGTAAGCCTTAAATGGTTAGGCATGGATTGGGATGAAGATATTTATTATCAGAGTAAGCGTTTCGATCTCTACAGGAAGAAAGCAGAGGAACTCATAAAGGAAGAAAAGGCTTACTATGAAGAGACAGAAAAAGGTAAGGCCGTAAGGCTGAAAGTCCCAAAAGAAGAAGTAATCACTTTTTATGACATCGTTCGTGACAAGATAGATGTCAATGCTGATACTCTGGATGATCTTGTGATTATGAAGTCAGACTCATCGCCCACATATAATTTTGCCTGTGTTGTCGACGATATAGATATGAAGATATCACATATTATAAGAGGAGACGACCATATAGCAAACACACCGAAGCAGCTGCTCGTCTATGAGGCGCTTGGTATAAAACCTCCGAAATTTGCCCATATACCTTTAATATTGGGTGAGGATAAATCACGCATGTCTAAAAGACATGGTGCTACCTCAATAGCAGAATATAAGGATAAAGGTTATTTTCCGGAGGCGTTGGTTAATTTCTTGGCACTGATGGGCTGGTCCCCGAAAGATGATAGAGAAAAATTGAGCGTAGACCAGATAATAAAACTCTTCTCGTTAAAGTCGATAAACAAAACAGCTGCTATGTTTAATATAAAGAAACTCGACTGGCTTAATGGTGAGTATATAAGAGATATAGAGCTTGATAAGTTGACCGATTTTGTAGCAGAGCATCTTATCAAGAGAAAGATTGTAGAGAAAGATTACGATAGGCAGTGGTTAACCGATGTTATAAAATCTTATAAGACAAGATTTATAAATATAGATGATTTTATAGAAAAGACAAGCTTTTTATTTAATGAAGAGATAGAACTTGAGCAAGAAGCAGCAAAAGAGCATCTTAATTCAGAAAGCACAATAGAGAACCTAAAGAAGCTGAAAGAGAAATTAGAAAGATTAAGCGATTTTAGCCCCAAATCAATAGAAGAGGCGGTTCGTTCTTTATCAGATGAGCTTAATGTCAAAGCAGCCGAGATTATTCACCCTGCACGCGTAGCATTAACAGGCAAATCCTCTGCCGCCGGAATCTTTGAAGTAATCTCCCTCATCGGCAAAGAACGCACAATAAAAAGATTAGGGGACGTTTCCCTCGCTCACTAGAATGGGGACAGCTTACAATCTAATACTGGGGACACTTCACATTGGCTTAATACATAGTAAAGTAAGTGAAGTGTCCCCAAGCAAGTAGTAAGTAAACTGTCCCCAGACTTATTGCAGTAAGTGAAGTGTCCCCATGCTGATAAAATGAGAAAAAAGACAATAACAATATTTCTAACAGCCAGTTTAATCATATGCAGCAGTCTGCCTACAGATGCGCTGGCACTTAGGCCTGTCGCCTCTAATCTTTCTGCGAATAAGCCTTCATCTGTAGATATAGGTGTACCTGACTCACAAGGCCAGAGGAAAAAGATAGTGCTTCTTGTGGATGATGAGGGCATTGTTCACGAGACGTTGAGTGAATTTTTAGCGGATTGTGGCTATGAAGTCTGGAGTGCAGCAAGTGGTGATAAAGCGTTACAGTTACTTAAAGAGAAAGGTAGCGATCCTCATTTCGCTATTGCTGATATAGAGACACCTGGCAAGGTAGATGGTGTTCAGTTAAGTCAAAGGCTGAATCATATTCCATTCATTTTAATTAGCGGCCGCAATCTACCAGAAACAGGAGATAATGTAATAGCGGCGTTTACGAAACCCTTTGACCTTTATATGATTGAGGAGAAGCTTAGTGAGTTGCCTATGCAGCCAGCAGGCGAGACTACTGACTCAGGCAAGCAGAGTTCAGCTGGCGATATGCATAATGACAGCTCAGAGGCCTTTACCTTGGACACTAAAAGTAAAAAGGATTTAAGAGGTATGCTCTTACAGCTTAGATATGGCAAGGTAAGCCCAGAGGATGCAGCCGCCTTTGTATTGTCAGAAACAGAAAACACACCAGCGCTGACATTCTATCTTATCAGCAGGCTGCAAACAGCCAACGTGGCAACAAGAAGACAGAGAAGAAGTTTGTCGCGGCAGGCTGTATTCGGAGAAGAGGAATTCGCCCGATTTTTAACTGATTTGATCATAAGGGTTAACAGAAGTAAGAAGTCGCCTGGAAGAAAGCTTCTTCCAAGGTTGCTCCATTCAGAAAATGGTGCTGATCTGGCTTGTGCACATAATATATTTTTAAGTTTACAGGAGGCAGGGTTTTCAGCCCTGGTCAATTCTGGGACATACGATAGCCATTCTCGTGTAAGGGTGCGCTGTTTAGAGATGCTTGCGAAGATGCTTGGGGAGATGGAAAATGTGGGGTATTTGTTGATATTATATAATAAGTTTGAGACAACCCAGCAGAAGGATTTTATAGCTCAAGCTGTGATAAGGTCCAATGACGAAGGTATAGCCAATATAAGAAGAATAGCAGAGACTCCCGGAGGAGACCCGAGATATACCCAAGCATACGATTTATTAGTAAGAAGGATTAACAGAATGGAGAGTGGTGTTTATACTCTTGAACCCGTACCCTTAGGAGATGCACTGGCACGTGCGCTTGAAAAAGCTTTCCGCCATGCAGCAGCAAGAAATTTTATAGATCAGGCAGCATAATTATTTTACTTTACAACATTGTTTACATCTGGTATAATTCTAACACATATAAATAGATTAGAAGGAGGAATGAGTAGACAGAGATGACACTTACTAAGGATAAGAAACAGACGATAATAAAAGGTTATAAGATTAACGAGGTTGATACTGGTTCCGTGCAGGTTCAGATAGCGTTGCTTACAGAGAGGATAAATAACCTCACAGACCATTTTAGGACCCACAAGAAAGACCATCACTCGCGCCGTGGGCTTCTACGCATGGTCAATCATCGCAGAAAACTGCTTAAGTACTTGCAGAAGCACAGCGCTGAAGAGTATAAGAAGATAGTAGAAAAATTAGATATAAGAAAATAGCTTCCTAATTTGGAGCGCGCTCCCCGCAATATTGCCAGATGCAACTGGCAAGGGGAGTGTTTTTTTATAAACATAAAGGAGAAATAATGATAACAAAAGTAAGTACTAAGATAGGTAATAAAGATGTAATAATTGAAACAGGTATTATGGCGAAGCAAGCAGATGGTGCGGTAACAGTTACTTGCGGCGAGACAGTTATACTTGTTACAGCTGTCATGTCCAGAAAACCGAGAGAAGGTGCAGATTTCTTTCCCTTATTCGTTGAGTATCAGGAGAAGACCTATGCAGCAGGAAGGATTCCAGGAGGATACTTTAAGAGAGAAGGACGCCCAACAGAGCGTGAGATACTGACAGCAAGGTTGATAGATAGGCCTTTAAGGCCGCTATTTCCTGAGGGTATGGCTAATGAGGTCCAGATCATGGCTATGGTTATATCTAGTGATGGCGAGACTGACCCTGATGTGCTTGCAGTGGTAGGTGCCTCTGCCGCAGTTGCCATATCAGGCATGCCTTGTTCAGGACCTGTTGGCGCAGTCAGAATAGGCCGAAAGGATGATGAGTTTATAGTAAACCCCACTTATGTGGAACAGGACGAGTCTGAGTTTGATCTAATAGTATGTGCTACTGAAGAAGGGGTTATCATGATAGAGGCAGGCGCAAAAGAGGCTTCTGAAGATATACTCGTTAAGGCCATTGAGCTCGGGTTTGAAGAATCTCAAAAGCTGATAAAGTTGCAGAAGGACTTGGCATCAAAATGTGCCAAAAAAGAACAGAAAGTGGAACTTAAAAAAATAGACCCAGGATTTCTTTCAAAGGTAAAAGAGTTTTCAGGGAAAAAGTTGACCGAGATAAACTCCTTAAGCTCTAAAGACGAGAGAATTGAGATGATGGACATTCTCTCAAAAGAGCTGGTTGAGAAGTTTGTTACTGAAGAGGGTGAGATTAAAGAGCCTGATGTAACCGCAGCACTCAATAAGATTGAAAAAGAGCTGGTGCGCGGAACTATTCTAAATGAAAAAAAGAGAGTTGATAATAGGGGCTTTGAAGATGTAAGGGATATCGAGTGCAAAGTTGGGGTACTTCCACGGACGCATGGTTCTGGGTTATTTACTCGTGGACAGACTCAGAGTTTTTCTGTTATTACACTGGGAACAAGTTCGGATGAGCAGCGGATAGAAGCTCTTCAGGGAGAAGCGCAGAAGACATTTATGCTCCATTATAATTTCCCGCCGTTCAGCGTGGGAGAGGTAAAACCGGTACGAGGCCCTGGAAGGCGTGAGATAGGCCATGGCGCATTAGCAGAACGTGCACTTTTGCCTATGATGCCGACCAAGGAAGAATTTCCTTATACTGTAAGGATAGTCTCAGATATACTTGAGTCTAATGGTTCATCAAGTATGGCTACAGCATGCGCAGGCTCACTTGCCTTAATGGATGCCGGAGTTCCGCTAAAGAAGGCGGTAAGCGGTATAGCTATGGGGCTTGTTAAGGAAGGGGATAACTTTGTTATCCTTACAGATATCGCAGGCCTTGAAGACCACTATGGAGATATGGATTTTAAGGTTGCCGGAACCTCTGATGGCATAACAGCGATGCAGGTCGATCTAAAGTTGAAGACAGGTATTACTATGGAGATCGTGCGCCAGGCTTTAGACGGTGCAAATAAAGCACGCCTTAGTGTGCTCGATAAGATGAATAAGGTTATAGCAAAACCAAAAGAATCGATGTCAATGTATGCGCCGCGCATTACAACACTTAAGATAAGCACAGACAAGATAAAGGATGTTATAGGCCCTGGTGGAAAGATAATAAGGAAGATAATAGCTGATACAGGAGTAACTATTGATATAGAAGATGATGGTACTATAAACGTTGCTTCTAATGATGGCGAGGCGCTCAATAAGGCGCTGGAAATAATAGGTAAGCTTACTGAGGAGCCAGAAGTTGGCAAGATCTACAACGCAAAGGTTATGAGGATTATGAATTTTGGCGCCTTCTGTGAGATAATACCTGGAAAAGAAGGGCTTGTGCATGTATCTGAGCTTTCTGATACGTTTGTGAAGAATGTTGAGGATGTGGTAAAGGTTGGAGATGAGCTCCTGGTCAAGCTTGTTGAGATAGATGACCAGGGTCGGCTTAACCTCTCACACAAGAAGGCCAAAGGCGAAAGCAAAGATGAAAAACAAGGTAGAGATACGGATTAAGAAAAAAGATGGGTGTGAGGATCTGCCTTTGCCGTGCTATATGAGTGAAGGGGCAAGCGGCATGGATGTTTATGCTGATGTTGATGGCGAGACTATTCTTGATCCGGGTGAGATTAAACTCATATCAGCAGGAATATATATGTCTATACCAAAAGGCTATGAGGTACAGGTAAGGCCCAGAAGCGGCCTTGCTATAAAACATGGCATAAGTATAGTCAATGCACCAGGTACAATCGATAGTGATTATCGTGGACTGGTTGGTATTATACTGATAAATCATGGCAAAGAGCCTTTTGCAATAAAGCGTGCAGACCGCATAGCACAACTTGTTGTGCAGAAGGTCATACAGGCGAATATCGCTTCTGTTGATGAGCTGGATGAGACAGCCCGTGCGCAAGGTGGGTTTGGCCATACTGGCGTCTAACTTCTTAAACAGTAATCAGTAATTGGTAATTATTGATGTCATATGCTGAAGCTATAATATCAGGTATTGTACAAGGCTTAACAGAGTTCCTTCCTATAAGCTCATCCGGGCATCTTGTTATTCTCCACCACTATTTTGGCTATAAAGAGCCAAAGATTCTCTTCGATATTTTTTTACATGTAGCAACACTTTTTGCTGTTTTAGTCTATTTCCGCCGTGATATAATTAATATGATAAGAGATAAGCACAGGCTGCTTGTTTTTGTAGCAGTGGGTTCTATACCCACAGCAATGGTGGGTTATCTCTGTCATGATGCATTTGAGTTTTTTTTTAGCCAGGTAAAGGTGATCGGGGCTATGCTTATAGTTACTGCAATCTTTCTTATCGGAGGTGAGCTAGTAGCCAGGAAATATAGCCAAAGCAACAAGAGCCTCGATTGGCTTAAGGCACTTTCTATAGGTTTTATGCAGGGCTTTTCAATTATGCCCGGCATATCAAGAAGCGGCGCTACAATCTCAGCAGGCCTCTTTTTAGGACTTAAGAAAGAAGAGGCGGTGAGGTTTTCATTCTTCTTATCTATACCTGCGATCATTGGGGCATTATTATTTAAATTGGGTGATGGTGCAGCAAAGGTTGTGATAACGCTGCCTATATTGGCAGGAGGTATATGCGCATTTTTGGTAGGTCTTTTGGCTATATACCTTCTTATAAAGGCGGTGCTTGGCAACAAACTTAAATATTTTGCCATATACTGCATTCTGGCAGGAGGAGCAATCTTAATACTATGAAACAACAGAGAATCAATGAGATAACAGGTTTTGTCTATTTGGCTATAGGCATACTGATCCTGGTAAGCCTGCTTACATATAGTCCTGATGACCTTGGTATATTTACATCAACCCCTAACCAGAATCTACACAATTTTGTAGGTATTATAGGAGCATATATATCAGGCTTCATATTTTTCCTGATAGGAAAGAGCGGTTTTGTAATACCGTTTCTCTGCCTTGTATGGGCTCTAAGCAAGTTTACTTCCGATGAGGAGGAGACTCCACAGAAATCCTATATCAAGATCGCGGGCACGCTGATCTTGTTTCTAGCAGCAAGTTCTATCCTTGCGCTTACCTTCAATGCAACCGATGCAGATATGATGAACGCAGGTGGAATATCTGGCCTGCTTTTATCATCTGTGCTTTATAAATATTTTGGAACTATAGGCGCATATATAATACTTATAACCCTTCTGCCTTTATCCATACTTCTGGCTACAGATTTTCTTATAATTCCTTTTGTTGCCACTATCTACACAAAGACAAAAGAGGCGTTTTTGCATACCAGATCTGCACCTGCAGGAGATGAGCGTGAAAGGCCAAGGGTCAGGATAAGCAGGGAGCCGAATGAGGCTATAAGCAGGCAAAAAGAGAAACCCAAAGTTTTTTCAAGGGAATCTGCGAAAGAACCCCCAGTTATAAAGGAGCCAAAACCCTTATTCAGCGCACCAAAGATAAAAATAGATAAAAAACCGGATATAAATATAGCTGCAAAAAAAGATGAGGAGAAAAAACCTCTAGTTGCCAAGGCTGTAGGTGAATATAAATTTCCCTCACTTGACCTACTAGACTCACCACCACCTGTTGAGGATAGGCAGATTAAAGAAGACCTTACCGCGTCATCAGCTATACTTGAAGATACATTAAGAGACTTTGGCATTGAAGTGAAGGTTGCGCAGGTAGAGAAGGGCCCTGTAATAACCAGATATGAGCTTGAACCTGCACCTGGTGTTAAGGTAAACAGGATTACTGCCCTTAATGATGATATAGCGCTTACTATGAAGGCGCAGACAGTGAGAATAATAGCGCCCATACCCGGTAAATCAAGAGTAGGCATAGAGGTGCCTAATACAACAGCATCGCTCGTATATTTAAAAGAGGTCTTATCTTCACGTGATTTTCAAGACTCAGAATCAAAACTTACCCTAGCATTAGGAAAAGATACAGCAGGTATTCCGGTTATATGCGACCTTGCAAAGATGCCCCATCTTTTGATAGCAGGAACCACAGGAAGCGGAAAGACCGTATGTGTAAATAGTATTATCTTGAGCATGCTCTATAATGCCTCGCCTGATGAACTTAAGTTTATTCTCGTAGATCCTAAGATGGTTGAGATGGCCATGTTTAATAAACTGCCCCATCTTATCTGCCCTGTGCTTACTGATGCAAAGAAGGCCGCAGGCGCCTTGAACTGGCTTGTCAGCGAGATGGAATCGCGCTATAAGCTGCTTGCCAAGGCAGGAGCCAGAAATATAACCGCCTTTAACCAGAAATTAGAAGAAGGCAAGCTTAAAGATGACTCTGATATGCCTGACAAGCTTCCTTTTATAGTCCTGGTTATCGATGAGTTGGCTGATCTTATGGCTATAGCATCAAATGAGATTGAGAATGCCATAACAAGGCTTGCGCAGCTTTCGCGTGCAGTTGGAATACATATTATACTTGCAACGCAGAGGCCCTCTGTCGACGTTATTACAGGTGTTATTAAAGCGAATTTTCCTGCAAGGATATCATTTAAGGTGGCATCAAAGGTAGATTCGCGAACTGTCCTGGATATGAACGGTGCGGATAAGCTTCTTGGTAAAGGAGATATGTTGTTTATGGAACCAGGTGTTGCAAAACCAACACGCGCACAATCAAGCCTGGTTTCAGATAAAGAGATAGAGCGCGTTATCGGGTTTATATCTTCTCAAAGAGAAGCAGAGCTTAATGAGGATATTATTAAGGAACAGGAGAAGAAGTCTTACGGAAAAGCTGGCGAGAAGGATGAGTTCTTTGATGATGCTGTAAAGATGATACTTGAGACAGGCCAGGCATCAGTCTCTATGATACAGCGCAGAATGAGGCTCAGTTATACTCGTGCAGCGCGCATGATAGATTCAATGGAAGAAGAAGGTATTGTAGGCCCATATCGCGGTTCAAAACCACGTGAGATATTGGTTGATCCAGACGAATACTTAGGAAAAGAAAAGCAGGAGCAGGAAGAGGAACCTGCAGGCGACGCTGTTTAATAAGTATGGGGACACTTTACAGCCTAACACTGGGGACACTTCACATAGCATGGGGACAGTTTACAATAGTTTAATAC
>JABMRG010000173.1 GCA_013202935.1 Candidatus Omnitrophota bacterium | reverse complement strand
CTGGGAGGCCTCTCATTATAAGCAGCATAGGAATTAAAATGGTCCATATCGGATCTATATGAACGAGAGGATTGAGAGTAAGCCTACCAGCATATTTTGGTGTTGGATCACCCAGCTTATAGGCAACCCACCCATGCGAAAACTCATGAATAATAATAGATGGCGCTATTATAAATATGAAAAAAACGATATAAACAACAAAAAACGCCATCTACTTAACCGTTGAGCCTGGGGGAAGGTCTTTGTCGAGAGTTAGTATAGCCATGTTTTCATCGGCCGAAGCTGCCAAAATCATGCCATTGGACTCAACACCTCTTATGGTAGCAGGTTCAAGATTGCAAACCACTGCTACACTCTTACCAATGAGCTCATCAGGCTTGTAGTGGTTCTTTATGCCTGCCACTACCTGCCTCTTCTCTTCACCAAGGTCAACATCCACAACATAAAGCCTGTCTGCATCAGGGTGGTCCTTTACATCCAATATCTTGGCTGTCTTAATCTCTATTTTCTTAAAATCATCAAATGTAATCATTTCTTATCTTCCTTAGGTTTTTTATCGTCCTTGGGTTTTGCTTCTGCAGCGCCTTCGGCTGGCTTGCCTTCAGCAGCTGCGCCTTCTGCTGGTGCTGCTCCTTCAGCGACCAGACCTTCTGCACCAGGCTCAAGCTCTTCTTCCTTCTTCTTCTCTTTCTTTAGCTTCATCTTCATAACTTTTACTTTAGGAAGGCCAAATACAGAATCCTTCTCTTCCTCCCACTTGTCCTCTTTCTGCAGATGCAATAGTTGTGCCAAACGTTTTAAAACGCTATTTTGCTGTCTATTCTTTCCGCTCTTAAAACTAGGATGAACTGACATCTTATTTACCCTACCTTTCTCTTATATAACAATCTTTATAGACTGCTTTAAGTTTTCTCTCTAAAGTTTTGGCTTTATCCCTTGTGCTGAATTCACCTGCACACACGATATAATATATTCCTTTTACTAACACGTCTGATTTATAACCTTTACCCTCTAAAACCTCTGCCTCTTTTCTGGCATCTTCTATCTGCTTATAAGAAGCAACCTGAACAGTATATATAGGCTTCGTCTCTGCCGGCTCAGGTTTTGGTTCCTCCAGCGCCTCTGTTTCTGCAGGAGGAACTTTGGTTTCAATAGAGGCTTTAGATTTAACTACCCTAATGCCTGCTGAACCTATATCCTCATGTCTCGCTTTACCCTTTTCAACCCCGATTGAAAAAGATACCACTGCAACTATAATAACAGTAATGGCTACTATAACAATATGTTCGTACGATAATGTAAAAGTACGCTTTGGCCTTGGATAAAATAAGGGCTTAGAAGACTTCCTTTTCTCTCCCGCTTCAGTAAACTCCTCAAAAAGTTCCTTCTGGGCCTGTCTCTTCTCATCCATAATAATTCCTGCTTAATTTTAAGAGTCGATATTATATCATATATATAGAGGAAATTTCAACACAAAAAGAGAAAGTTTAGCGGACTGTAAGCTTAAATAGGTCTGTGGAAAAATTTATGGATGGCTTATCAATACTGCCTGAAAGGTATAATGTCACTTCTGACCAATCGCCATCCTGCTTAAAGAAGACTTTTCTTATTGAGTCAGGAATAGTGGATATCATCTCTTGCGAAAGGAGCATCTTGAAGCTACAGTTTAAATTTTTTCCATCTTCTATAGTAGCATCTGCAAAAAGCCTAAGCAGCCTGCCAGACGCCTCTAAAGACTTAATAACAATCTCATCCTGCCCCCGCATAAACTCTCCTGCAATATAATCAAATTTAAGAACATCCTGTAATTCTATGGACAGGGCATTAGCAACGCTGTTGAGTATTTCTGAACCTGGGTATGAGAGCCTTACATCTTCAAGCCTAAATGTGAAAGATCTATTTTTTACTAATTCTAAGATGTTGCCGTAGCTGATAAAAGCTGTTTCTATATTGCAATCGAGGCCTCTATCTGCAGTTATACGAATACCCGTTTCCTTAAGAGTGCTCTTCCTGATATTTATAGCAGCCCTATCAATAGATATATCAGCATGAAGGAGATTTCCGACATAGTCGTAGGTAACTCTCTTCAGGATAAACTCGCTGTTGGCTATGGCCAAAGCCACCGCCAGAACCAAAAAGACAATAAGTATATAAATGTACTTTTTCATCACAAAGTCTGGGGACAGTTTACTTACTACTTGCATGGGGACACTTCACTTACTTTACTATG
>JABMRG010000172.1 GCA_013202935.1 Candidatus Omnitrophota bacterium | reverse complement strand
CACCGTAAATAATTTACTCAAACAAATTAAATGAATAACTGAGTAATTATACGGTTTCTAAAAGTGTCTCCAAAAGTTTGCATTTAAACCTGGTGATGGGTATACTTGAAATAGAGGGGCAAAGCGCCCGTAAATGTTCTTTGAAAGGAGGTGAGAAAAATGAAGATACGCAAAATGTTAGGTAAAAAGGGCTTTACGCTTGTTGAAATCATGATAGTTGTAGCAATTATAGCTTTATTAGCTGCGATAGCCATTCCTAACCTACTTAGGGCAAGACATAACGCCAATGAGGCTGCTGCTATATCATCATTGAGAACTCTTAGCACGGCAGAGGAGTCATACAGGGCAGCTCAGAACCCGCCAACATATGGAACTATGGCACTGCTTGGTGCTGCTACCCCCGCATATATTGATGGGGTATTAGCTGCAGGTACAAAACAGGGTTACGGCTTCGTAATGACAGTTGCCCCTGGACTTAACCTCTATCAAATAACAGCAACACCTTCGGTTGTTGGTCAGACTGGAACCAGGGTATTTAGAGTAGACCAGACAGGCGTTATCTTTGACGTTACAAACGGAAGGGCTATAGAATAAGATTTCAACATCTTAATCAGGCCATAGTGAATAAGGCCCCTGCTTCGAAAGAGACAGGGGCCTTTCTTGCAGTATAGGAAAGTATAAACTCAGATACTGCAAGGAACCAGTCAGGAAAGAAGTTCATGGTGGGTGTTTGGTTTCTTTTTCTAATAAACTCACTTTATATATATATTGAGAATAATGTTATTTTTGGATTGACATTTCCTTCAATATAAATTACACTTATATATAATATGAAGAAAAGAGCTTTTACACTAGTAGAGATTATGGTTGTCGTAAGTTTAATAGGCCTTTTGGCAGCATTGGCTGTATCTCTTATGTTACGTAACCGAATGACTACAAACGAGACAGTTGCGATCGCCAACTCCAAGACCATAGGATCCGCATGCCAGAGCTATTATGCCATGACTACGCCCAACCTGTATCCTCCCAATTTACAACTATTAGGCGCAGCTGGGCCAACAGGCCCCTCATACATAGATGTTACATTAGCCAGCGGGCTAAAGTCAGGATATCGATTTATTTATACCAGGACAAGTGCTGTAACCTTTACCCTCTTTGCAGAACCTCAGGCTCCCGGAAGGACAGGCAATAGATTCTTTTATACTGATGAGACGGGAAGGATTACTGCCAATGAAGGGGGAAGGGCAGGCCCAGGTGATACACCTGTATAAAAGCTCCAGAAGAAGAATTTTTTTTGCAGGGCTTACCCTTGTTGAGCTTACTATTGCTATTGCCATATTTGTTATCGCTGCGTGTGGTATTGTAAGCCTATTCATATCCTGCGCAACATTTACCGATTCTGCCGGAAATATCACGCGTATGACCAATGTCGCACGGCAGGAATTGGAAGATAATGTTCGAAGTGCTAATTTTGCAACATTAAATACATATTCCCAACTTCCCCCTAATGTGCCTCCCAGGACAAGCTTGGCCTGTTATGTGCAGAATCACCCAACTGTAAATGATATCAAACAGGTAATAATAGTAGTATGCTACGAGGAAAAATCAAACCGCGTTTTAGGAGAAGACCAGAACTTAAACGGTGTCTTGGACGGTGGTGAAGATAGCGATGGCAATGGCAGGCTCTCTTCCCTTTGCGAGGTAGCTACATATATCGCTAGAACTGAATGATGATGCCCAGCATAAGAAGATATAATGAGAAGGCATTCACCCTTATAGAAGTAGCGGTAGTGCTGTTTATATTTACTATAGTTGTAGGCGCAAGCTATGCGTTGATGAACAGCGGAAGAATAGGATGGAACTCAGGTACTACCAAGATAGAGCTTCAGGAGGACATAAGGCAGGCAATGGATGAGGTTATTGCTGATCTTTCAGAATCGTCCCCATTAAGAAGTGTGATAGGAGCAGGTGGTGCTTCAGTTACTTTTCAGATGCCTGTAGATCAGAATGGAACCGGAACCTGGGAAGATGCAGACGGAGATGCTACGCTGGATTTTTATCTGCAGAATACGCTTGATGCGACCGGCAATATCCGGTGGGGGGCCTATTTAAGGCGTGAGAATGCATCAGTTGCCGGTACCCGTACTGGAAGAAGTGCAATATACCTTCTTGTTGCTACCGCAACCAATACCGAGATTAGGCGCCGAGTTGTCAATTCAGCAGGTGTGATTATAGAGGATATCGCAATCTGTGATGATATCCAGGCCTTAAATTTTACACGGACATCAAATGATGTTATCACGGCTACTATTACAGGCAATAAGGTCACAAACGATCAGTACCCGATAAATTATTCAGTAACTACAGCTGTCTATTTAAGAAATAGTGATTAATTTAAGCTAGTATTATTGTTTTCCCTATAAAACTAGTGTATTCTTATAGTGGGAAAGGTATATTCAATATAGAGATGAAGATTATAAATAATAGAAGAGGGGTAGCGCTTATAGCAATCTATGTGGTAATAGCTGCTATCCTGGTATTTGCCGGGGCGTATTTTACCCGCAGTTTTCATGAGTTTAGGTTTGCCGAACGCCAGAGTGATGAACAGAAGGCTTATTATGCTGCTGAGGCAGGCCTGAATGAAGTGGCTATGGATATATATCATACCTTTAGGGCATCTAATGAATGGCAGAATAATAGGAATACAACAGGATTCAGGCTATGGTTTGGGTACCCGGATTCTGAACCTGGTTGGGATGCTACACGAAGGCGCAATACGTTCCTTGCCAATTATGGCAGTCTTCCCACAATGTCTGCTATAGATAACTACCAGTACAGGGTTGTACTGCCTTCTGCGGCTGCAGACCCCATTATTCCAACAGATGATGGGGCACTGGTTAAATTGATAGCTATAGGAATAGCCCCACATAGGACTGGTGCTGTAAACAGAATGGTTGCTGTTACAGTCTCCTACGAGATGGCACCATCGCCTATATTTAATTATGCCTATTTTATAAATAATTTCGGATGGTTGTGGGGAGGAGGCATAAGGGTAAACGGAGATGTGCGTTCAAATGGCAATTTCTCATTTAACGGTAACCCGATGGTTAACGGAGACATATATGCTGCTACTAACCCTGATTTAGGGGCAGCAGGTACTATAACAGGCAATACAAGGAATCTGACTGTAAATCAATATCATAGTCAAGCCTCAGGCAGGGCACGCCCAACAGACCCGACAGACCTTGCTGACCCGGGTGGGACTACCTATGAAGGAGGATATGAGGGTACAAGCACAAGATATGAGAATCAGGAAGTTCTGGAGATGCCATATCTTGGCGATTTAACTACTTATAAAAATCTTGCACATGCCAAGAATGGTAGTATCAGCCAGGGGGCAGCGGTTCTGGTAAATGAGGTATATTCTGGAGATGGGCCTGATGGCCTTCCTGGAACAGCAGATGATGGTTCTATGATCTTAGTCGGGACCGCAGCAAACCCGATTGTTATTAATGGTCCTGTGGTAGTAGAAGGAGACGTTGTTATAAGGGGTGTTGTAAGTGGACAAGGCACTATATATGCCGGAAGAAATACGCATATAATTGGTGATATAACATATAATAGTCCCCCTAACTGGCCCAAACCAGACGCTACACCTGCTGTTACAACAGCAGCAAACAGTACAACCGACTTTGTAGGTTTTGCATGTAAAGGAAATGTCATTATAGGAGACTATACAAGGAATGACTGGCAGGCAAATGTCACACGATACCTTAGGCCTCCTTTTACTCAAGGGTATGAGACAGATTCAACAGATGCGACTTTGGGGTATGATTCAGATGGTGACCCAGCAAACGGATACTGGTTCGATGGCAATTATACAGTCTTTGATGGGGGACTAAAAGACGATGGTGCAGGTGGTTCAGAACAGAGAAGATATTATGAGTCTTCTATATCAGACGCGCAGATACGCAGCATATCCGCACCTTCAAATCAGATCAGGAATGTAGATGGCATACTTTATAATAACCATGCCTTTACAGGCAGGGTAGGCCGCTTTGCTATAAACGGTTCTATGGTAGCAAGAGATGAGGCAATAATATATAGTGGAAGTATCGATATGAATTATGATATGCGCGCCCTTAATGAGGGTGTTGAGAATATCGACATATATCTTCCTCGTGATTTAACATTTCCGGAGACCAGGGTAACCCAAAGTGGTGCATAAAAAAGATGATTACACAGATTAAAAAAATGATTACACAGATTAAAAACAGATTACACAGATTAGGAAGAGTATTTTTTATTACATTACTCTTTATCGTAGGCACAGGTGCTGCGCTCTCCTTTGCAGCTATGGATGATGTAACAGCTTCTGACAGCGATACTGTCTTAAACGCAATAGTGCAGGAGAGGATAAAGGCCAAACAGGAGTACCAGCAGTATAAATTAATGCAGAAGGCTGAAGAAAAGAAACTTATACAGCCTAAACCAGATATCATTAGCCGAAAACAAACCGCCAGTTCAGGCAAAAAAGATGTCTTAATCGGTGTAGTATTGGTCGCTATAGCATTGGCCCTTACAGCATACCTGCAATGGAGCTCTAAACAGAAAAGAAAAGAGTAATGCCCGGATTCCTTAAAAAAGACAATAAGAATATACATATAGGCCTTGATATAGGAGGCCACTCCGTAAAAGCAGTTGCTATTTCCCAAATAGGCGCCAAGCATGAACTACTAAATTATTCTATAAAGCCTGTCGGAGATAATATTGTAGATAGTATCAAGGATGCACATGCGGCACTTGGAATTACAAAGATAGATATAAATACCTCTATATCAGGCCCTGCTGTTGTTGTCCGCTATATAGAGATGCCCTCGATGAGTGAGGATGAACTTGAGAGTGCAACACGTTTTGAGGCAGAAAAAGTAATTCCTTATAATATCAACGAAGTGGAACTTGACTCAGCAAAAGTAGAAGATCTTGATGGCAATCGGATGAGGGTAATATTTGTTGCGGCGAAGAAAGACCTTATAGATAGCCAGACAAAACTGATCTTTGAAGCTGGGTTGAGGCCTGTTGTTCTTGACATAGACTCCTTTTGTCTTATGAATTCGTTTTTAAATACAGGTAAAGATTCCGATGGTGTCTGCGCGCTTATAAATATAGGCTCGAGAAAGACCAATCTCAATATCGTACATGGAGATATCTCATATCTGTCCAGAGACATAGATATAGGAGGAAATGAGATTAATAGAATAATGGCTGAGAACCTTTCATTAAAACCCGAAGAGATAGAGAAAATAAAAAAAGAGAAATTATCTAAATTTTTGCAGCTTTCAGAAGAAGAGAAAAAGGATATTGAGGGGCCTTTAGAGGAGATGCTTTCTCGGGTTGTAGATGAGATAAGGCTCTCATTCGATTTCTATGAAAATCACTATGCCGGCAGAGTGGATAAGATATACATAAGCGGAGGCACATCAACACCAGAGGTAGTAAGCGGTTTTCTAAAAGAGGCTTTCGACCGTGAAGCCTTACGATGGAACCCATTGGAAAATATTGAGATATCCAATGAGGTAGATGCAGATTCATTAAGCAAGATCCAGCCACAGTTAGCGATAGCCGTAGGTCTGGGTTTAAGAAAGATATAGCAGATGATCGAGTTTAATCTATTGCCAGCAGATTTAAAAGGCCCGGAGAAAAAGAAATCCTCTATTCAGATGAAAGTTCCCAACATAGCCCCTACGCCAATAATCATTGGGGTTATAGCGGTTATACTTTTAAGCCAGGTTACTATAGGCGTGCTTGCTGTTGTGCAGAGAAAACGCCTTACAAGGATAAGTACAGAGATAAATAATATATCTGCAGATGAAGAAATAGCCACTGCATTACAGAATGAGTTTAATAGTTTAAGCAGTAAATTCTCAATTATAGATTCACTTGCCTCAGGAAGCCTTATATGGTCTAAGAAGCTCTATGACCTGAGTGAATCTCTGACAGATGGGGTCTGGTTTAACTCATTGTCCCTTAGCACAGAGTCCCCAAGAGCCGGGGCAAATATTACGCAAGGAGCAGCCTATCCTGTAAGTACAGAAGAAGTGCTTGGAAGGCAGGTCCTGGTTCTGGAAGGCTCTGCTGTCTCACCTGCGCCAGGAGAAGAGGCTGCTGTAGTTGGCAAACTTATAGAGTCCTTAAGAAATGACAAGGAATTTTTTAAAGATTTTGACGATATAAAACTTTCATCTATACAGAGAAAAAAACGGGGCCAGATAGAGTCTATGGATTTTACCATCGTCTGTTACTTCAAGATCGGAAGGAGTTATTTTGAAAAATTGGAAGCAGGAAATATATAAGAATCAGAAACTGATTCTTTATGGAATAATAACATTTTGCCTCCTATTTGCAAATTATAACCTGTTCTTGAAACCGGCTATCGCATCCTTGCGCGAGACATGGCCTCAGGTAAGAAACCTTTATAACAGGCTTAATATCGCGAAGAACGCTGTTATCAGTATACCTACATATAAACTTCAAATCGAGGATCTCCGCAAAAAGTTAACCTTATATAATAAGAAATTTTCAACAAAACAGGAGATATCAGTTCTTTTAAAAGAGCTCTCTGATATGGCTAAGGATTCAGAGGTAAAGATTATATCTATAAAACCTCATGCTGCGGTGACCAGCACAGGCCAGGATGCGGCCGGCAGCACATATCAGAAATTTCCTATATCGATAAATGCTGGTTGCGGGTACCACCAGCTGGGCGCGTTCTTAAGCAAGCTAGAAAACGCAGATACCTTTATGAGGGTAACAGATATAAGGATTACAGTGAACCCCCAGAGCCCTATAGAGCATATGGTCTACATACTTATAAACACATATGTATTAACTGAAAACGCATAGTATATATGAATAGGATCTTGATATATATAATAGCTATTTTTATGCTGGCTGTCACAGTCGGGCGTGTAGAGGCTAAAGATGTGGCTGCCTTTGTATATGAAAGCGGAGGTAGGAGAGACCCGTTCGTTCCGCTTGTTAATAAGGAAGGTAAGCTTATGGTTACCTACGGTGTCATATCCTCGATAAATGACGTTGTATTAGAGGGTATTCTTTATGATGATAAAGGGCAATCAGTTGCTATTATGAACGACCTTGTACTTAAAGAAAACGACCAGGTCGGTAGTATAATAGTCAAGAAAATAGAGAGGGATAGGGTTATCCTTATCTATAATGACAAAGAATATACAATCAAATTAAAGGAGTAGAAACATGAGATTAAAAAAGCCATTATTATTGGTAATGGTGGTAATAGGCATGGCCTGCAACATCAATACCTATGCTTATTCGCAGGATATAGTGGAAGAAGAACCTGTTGCCCAAGTGGAGGAGGCAGGTACTGTTGCCCCGGCGGAAGAGGCAAGTACGCCAGGCCACGTGACACTAATATTTAAAGACGCCGATATAAGAACCGTGCTTCATACGCTCTCATATAAGAGCGGTGTAAATATAGTTGCTTCGAGTGGGGTTGAAGGCAAGGTGAGTATCAGGCTCGTGGATGTGCCATGGGAGACCGCGCTTGAGGTAATCCTGAAGAACCAAGGCCTTGCCTCAGAGAGGTTAGGCAATATTATAAGGGTAATTACTCTTGAGAGTGTTGCTGAAGAGGAACTACAGAATGAGGTCTTTGTCCTTAATTATTCAAATGCAAAAGAGGTATCAGAAGCTATCGAAGATACGGTTACAGAGAGAGGCAAGGTCAAATATGATGAGAGAACAAATACCGTTATCGTTACAGATATACCTACAAATCTTCATAAGATAAGACAGGTAATAGAACGCCTCGATAAAAGAACTCCACAGATCACGATAGAGGCAAAGATTATAGAGACAACGCTTGATAAGGATGAAAACCTGGGTATCAACTGGACCATACAGGCAAGCGCATCAGGTTCAGCTCGTCCCACTACACTTCCTTTTGAGGCCGTAGGTTCACCTTTTGCAAGGTCAAGAGGCGACGGAAGCGAGCTTCAAAGATTTGGCCATTATCTGCCTACAGGAAGCCCTGATGCTGATCCACCGTTTCCTATTTCAGATCTACCGGCTTTTCCGACTGTTGAAGCTACGTCATTTACGTTTGGCACGCTCGATTTCAGCCAGTTTAGCGCTGCGCTTGAGATACTAAAATCAAGGACCGACACAAAGATAATATCGCAACCAACTATTACTACACTGAATAATTATGAAGCCAATGTCAGCGTCTCAACTGTATTTAATATACCAACATATGAAAGAAACGAGACAACAGGAAGAATGGAAGTTACCGGTTATACTGAAAAAGATATAGGCATAATTCTTACTGTTGTACCGCATGTAAATGATGCAGGGGATATAGTGGTCGATTTACGGCCAGAGGTCAGTTCTTTTATCCAGTTTGATACTTTTGGTGTAGGGGATAACGCGATACAGGCGCCCCGTTTCTCAACAAGAACTGCCGAGACCCAGGTTATGTTGAAGAATAACCAGACGATAGCTATCGGTGGGCTTATGAAGGAGACAGCTACCAAGTTCAAGAAGAAGGTGCCTGTTCTTGGAGATATACCGATTTTGGGAGAATTATTTAAGAAAACGGAGGATGGGATAGAGACAGTGGACCTTCTGATATTTGTAACAGTAAGGTTGGTCGATGAGACCCAGGACGACAAACTGCTCATGAAGGAGACCGAGAAGAAGGCCATACATGCAGGAGAAGAGGAAAATATATTTTGAGGAGCATGGGGAAATATCCCGTTAGCACTAATACATCAAACCTGAGGGATGTGTCCCCGGTTAAATTTACATACGGGATTAGATTTGATAAAACAGGGTGGATGAGATATATATCCCACCTGGATCTAATGCGCCTTTTTCAGCGGGCGGTACGTCGTGCCGACTTTAGGCTATACCTGACAAAAGGCTTTAGTCCCCGCCCACTCATAAGAATAAAAAATGCCCTTAAGCTCGGCTTGGTAGGCAAGGATCAGGAAGCCGAGTTTATATTAGAGGAATCACTAGAGCCAGATGAGTTTAATAAACGGCTTTCAGAACAATTACCAGACGGAATTGAGATAAGGATATAATATTTAAAATGCAAGAGATACTCATAAATCTAGAAGCAGGCGAACGCAGAGTTGCTATACTACGCTCTAAGAAACTGGAGTGGTATTTTGTTGAAAGAATAGCCCAAAAACGCATAGCTGGAAATATTTATAAAGGAAAGGTGAGCTCTGTATTAAATGGTATGGGCGCCGCCTTTATAGAGTGTGGGCTTGAAAAGAACGGCTTTCTATATGTAACAGATATAACAGCCCCTGCTATAATAGATGAGGATGATGAGTTCTCATCTCCTGAAAATGGCAATAAGCCTTCCCGCAGAAGAGATCAGGATGCACACGTAAAGATAAGCGATATGCTTAAAAAGGGGCAGGATATAATGGTGCAGGCACAGAAAGAAGAGATAGGCACGAAGGGAGCACGGCTTACCACGCATATATCTCTTCCTGGAAGATACCTGGTTGTTATGCCGACCTCAAAACGCGTAGGTGTATCACGAAAGATAAAGGATGAAGAAGAGAGAACAAGGCTGAAGACAATTCTTCGTGAGCTGAAGCTCCCTAAAGACATAGGGCTTGTAGTAAGAACTGTAGCAGTAGGTGCGAATAAGAAAGAGCTGCTGCGGGATGCAAAATACCTTATCGAGACCTACAAGAGAATAACCGATATTGCCAAAAAAAGGCCCTCTCCAGCGCTAATTTTTGAAGAACTCGATCTTTCCTTAAAGACTATAAGGGACTTTGTGACAGAAGATACTGCCAGTGTTGTTGTTGATGATAACCAGGAGTATAAAAAGGTAAAACACTTTACATCAAAGATAGCACCCGCCCTTCGCAATAAGATATCTCTGCATAGAGACCATATGCCCCTGTTTGAAAAATACAAGGTTGAAACAGAAATAGACAAGCTCTTTGAACGTAAGGTTTACCTAAAATGTGGTGGCCATATAACGATAGAACAGACAGAAGGAATGATAGCTATAGATGTAAACTCAGGCCGTTTTACAGGTAAGAAGAATCTTGAAGATACAATATTTAAGGTTAACTCTGAGGCAGCCGATGAAGTTGGAAGGCAGCTCCGTTTACGTGATATAGGCGGAATTGTTGTGATAGATTTTATAGACATGGAGTTACAGAGCCACCGTAATCAGGTATTTTCCATATTGCGGAAAGTCTTAGTAAAAGATAAGGCAAGGACGCATATTGTATCCATGTCTGAACTCGATATTGTTGAGATGACAAGACAGAGGGTAAGGAGGAGCTTAGAGAGCGTCTCCTACGAAGAATGCCCCTATTGTAATAGCAAGGGTATGATAAAGTCAGGTTCTACAATGGTTATTATCGCCCTGCGAAAGCTAAAAACCTTCCTTAAGACCCACCGCTCAAGAAGGCAGAGAGTAGAGCTTATTGTTCATCCCCGTGTTGCCCAGAGGCTTGTAAATGAGGATGCTCATTCACTGGACCTTTTGAGAAAAATATTCAGAAAGCGCATCACCGTTGTCTCAAACGATGCCCTTCACATCGAAGAAGTAGATATGAAATCCATTTAGGGAACGTTTCACTAGCTTATAACCCCTTTGATTTCACAGGGTTACGTCAGTGACCATTACACTTTTCCCGCTCACACTTTTTCCCTTGCCATTTACTATAATATATGTTATACTTATGGACCAATTTTTAAGGGAAGGAGTATATACAAAATGTTTGCAATAGTTGAAGTTGCGTCAAGACAGCACAAGATTACAGCAGGCGATACCCTGGATATACCACGTATAGAGAAGAAGAAAGAAGTATTGCTTGATAAGGTACTTATGACAATATCTGGTAAGGATGTAAATATAGGTACCCCGTATGTAAAAGGAGTTAAGGTGGTCTGCGATATTGTAGGAGACATAAAAGGTGAAAAGAAGTACTCTTTTAAGTTCAAGAAGAGAAAAAGCTATCACCGCAATATAGGCCATCGTGACCTATTAACACGAGTAAAAGTAAAAGAAGTAAAGACGACGTAAATAGGAGACCAAAATGGCACATACCAAATCACAAGGTTCAACGCGTAATGGCAGAGATAGCGCATCCCAGCGGCTTGGAGTAAAGGCTTATGGCGGACAGGTTGTAACAGCGGGAAGCATAATAGTGCGCCAGCGTGGCACGAAATTCAGACCCGGTACAAATGTAGGCATTGGAAAAGACGATACCTTGTTTGCAAAGGTAAGCGGTACAATCAAATTTGGGAACAAGCGGGTAGATGTAATAGCCGCATAAAAACATATTATGTTCATTGATACTGCCAAGATAACTGTTAAAGCCGGCAGTGGCGGCAAGGGTGTAGATAGTTTCTACCGTGATAAGCTCAATAGAAAAGGCACCCCTGACGGCGGAGACGGCGGAAACGGCGGTAGTATAATAGCAAGGGTGAGTACAGATGTACACACCCTTCTTGATTTTAAGTACCGCCAACTACTTAGGGCTAAGAACGGAAAACACGGTAGCTCAAATCAAAAACGCGGCAGAAACGGTGATGACATGATAGTCAAGGTGCCTTGCGGAACGCTCATCTATGATTTTAAGGACAAGCGGCTCCTTAAAGACCTGGTAGAAGCAGGTGATGAGTTTGTTTTTGCCAAGGGTGGCAACGGCGGAAAAGGAAACAGGAGCCGAAAACCCGCTACTGTTGGTGAAGAGGGCGAGGAGAAGGAACTTTTCTTAGAGCTAAAGCTCATAGCTGATATTGGTATAATAGGTTTTCCTAACGCAGGCAAGTCCACTCTTATCTCCCGCATCTCAAAGGCACATCCGAAGATAGCGGGCTTTCCTTTTACTACAAAGAACCCTGTCCTTGGGGTTGTTGAGGACGGTAATTCAACATTTAAGATAGTGGAGATACCAGGGCTTATCGAAGGTGCCCACAGAGGAAAAGGTTTAGGAGATAAGTTCTTAAGGCACGCGGAAAGAACAAAGCTCTATGTACACCTCCTTGATCTTTCAAGGGAAAAGCCGGAAGAGATCTTATCCGACTATACAAAGATAAACAAGGAACTCAGGTCTTATAATAAAAGATTAGGCAAAAAGAAACAGATAGTTGTAGGTAATAAGATAGACATTGAAGGTGCCGGGAAGAATTTTGAGATTGTCTCTGGCAAACTGAAGAAAGACATAATAGCAATATCAGCAAAGGATGGCACTGGCATAAAAGAGCTAGTTAAACTGCTTTGTGCCAGCTTGGAGTAGAGAAGAATGAAAAAGGGAATAATGGTTGTAAAGGTTGGCACTGCCATATTGAGCAAAGGCTCAGGCAGGCTCGATTCTGGCCGTATAGCCTCACTGACAGCCCAGATATGTAAACTAAAAAAACTAGGACAAAAAATAATTCTTGTATCATCAGGAGCAATAGGCGCAGGCGTAGAAGCTATAGGGATATCTAAACGCCCTAGCAATCTTAACAAACTGCAGGCATGTGCAGCCATAGGCCAGGGTAAGCTTATGAGGCTCTATGAGCAGAATTTCAGTAAGCAGGGCAAACACGCAGCCCAGATACTGCTTACAAGGGAGGACTTTGCCAGCAAAAAGAGAGTGCTTATGGCAAAACATACGATAATGAGCCTCTTGAATGATTTTAATGCTGTACCTATTATCAATGAGAATGACACAATAGCGATAGAGGAGATAAAGTTTGGTGATAATGATAAGCTCTCTGCGATGGTGGCAAGATTTGTGGGAGCGCATACCCTTATCATACTTACGGATGTCGACGGGCTTTATGAAGCAAAGGGTAAAAAAGCAATAAGCATAGTAAAGCATATTAACCGTGATATCGAAAATATGGCACGGCCTTCAAAAAGCAAACTAGGCAGAGGCGGCATGGTAAGCAAGATTCAGGCCGCAAAGATCGCAACGCGTTCAGGTATAAAGTGCATAATTGCAAATGGCAGGACTAAGGATATTCTCTTAAAGCTGCATAAAAAGCAAGCCTTAGGAACTACATTTCTTGCTGCAAGATCGAGGAAAAAAGGCATAAGATGAGACTTAAAAATGAGATAGAAAAAATATCAAAAGAAGCAAAAGAAGCCTCTAAGGTACTGGCAAAGTCCTCTACTGAGATAAAGAATAAGGCTCTCCTTTCCATGTCAAAAGAGCTAAAGCAAAAGTCCAGCACAATCATAAGAGAGAATAAGAAGGACCTCGCTCATGCACGTAAGCTTAAACTTTCAAAGGCCATGATAGACAGGCTCACACTTGACAAGGAGCGCATAAAGGAGATGGCAGACTCAGTCAAGGCGGTTGCCAGCTTAGAAGACCCTTGCGGTGCTATAGATAAGATGTGGAAAAGGCCGAACGGCCTTGTTATAGGTAAGATGAGAGTTGCTATAGGCGTTATAGGTATAATATATGAGTCCCGTCCTAACGTAACAGCCGATTGCGCTAGCCTCTGCATAAAGAGTGGAAATGCTGTAATATTAAAAGGCGGAAGCGAGTCTATAAATTCCAATATAGCTATTTACAAGATACTTCGTAATTGCTTAAAGAATCAGGGCCTGCCCAAAGAGGCTATCGGCATGGTCGCATCAACTGACAGAAAATCTGTCTCGTGCCTTTTAAAGATGGATGAGTACCTTGACCTTATCATTCCAAGAGGCGGCGAAGGCCTTATAAGAATGGTTGCTAAAGAATCACGTATACCTGTAATAAAGCATTATAAGGGCGTCTGCCACGTCTATGTCGATAGAGAGGCTGACATAAAGAAAGCCCTTAATATATGTATAAATGCCAAAGTCCAGCGTCCTGGCGTATGTAATGCTATGGAGACTCTCCTGGTGGATAAGAAAATTGCAAAGGAATTTATGCCTTTGGTTATAGGCAAGCTCAAAGCCCAAGGTGTTGAGATAAGAGGCTGTAAAGCCACCAGAGCTTTAGTAAAAGGTATAAAGCTGGCAAAAGAGTCTGACTGGTATGAGGAGTTCTTAGACCTAATCCTTGCCGTAAGAGTAGTAGATGGTATAGATGAAGCGATAGCACATATAGCAGAATATGGTTCAAATCACTCTGATACTATTGTAACAGAGGATTTTCAAAGAGCGCTTAAGTTCTTAAAAGAGGTCGACTCCTCATGTGTCTACTCAAATGCCTCAACACGCTTTACCGACGGATTCCAGTTTGGTTTTGGTGCTGAGATCGGCATAAGCACAGACAAGATACATGCGCGCGGGCCGATGGCACTTGAAGAGCTTACAAGCTATAAGTATATTGTATTTGGTGACGGCCAGATACGAAAGTAGGCATTATGCGCATAGGGATACTTGGCGGAACATTCAACCCTGTTCACAATGGGCATATTAAAGTAGTAGAAGAAGCAAAAAAGCAGCTTGGGCTTGAAAGAATAATATTTATGCCTGTGCAGATTCCCCCGCACAAGCCTAAAGGAGCTCTTGCAAGCGCAGAAGATAGGTTCAAGATGATTGAGCTTGCAATAAGCAATATCCCTAATGTTGAAGTCTCGCGTTATGAGATTGATAAGAATAAAACCTCATACTCTATTGAGACGGTCGAGTTCTTAAAGGGTTCTTGCGCAGAGGATGCGGAACTATTTTTTTTAATAGGCCAGGATATGCTAGGAGGCCTTGATACATGGAAGGATATAGATAAACTCTTAAAACTATGCCGATTTGTGGTATTTAACAGGCCTGGTTTTGAAAAAGAACCACTGCCTGAAGGTATAGAAAGAATAGATATGCTACCCGTTGATATATCGTCGACAAAGATAAGAGAAAGAGTAAAAAGGCAGGAGCCTATAGCAGGCTTAGTGCCTGAGGCAGTTGAAGAATATATATCAAAGAATAACCTCTACAAACAGGCGGGGTGAGTTATGCATGAAGTATTCTATTGGAAAAAAGGCGAAAAGGTAAAGGCAGGCCTCACTGTCGAGGAGATAAGAAAAGTCTTAAATGAGAAAGATTCTCTATTGTGGGTTGATATCAAAGAAGCCGATGATACTGATATTGACCTTCTTACAAATACCTTTAAATTTCACCCACTGACTGTCGAAGACTGTATCATGCCAAATGCCCGCACCAAGATAGAAATATTTCCGCACTATCTTTTCTTAAATATGTTCGCAATGGAACTGCATCCGCATGAAGAAGAGGAGATAAAGACTGTTGAGCTCGACTACTGCCTTGGGGCAAACTTCTTAGTAACGGTCCATAGTGAAAATGTAAAGTCTGTTGCAGCAACCAAGGAGAAGATAAATAAGCAGTCACCGATAATGGAAAAAGGGGCGGATTTTTTGCTCTGCTCAATCATAGATATGATGGTCGATAACTACTTCCCTATTATCAATATGTTTGATGACAGGGTAGATGATGTTAGTGATGAGATATTCAAAGACCCTGAGAAGGATACATTGAATAAAATATACAACCTAAAGAATGAGATAATGTTCCTGCGCCGCACTATAGCCCCTCAATCTGATACAGTAAATATGCTTATAAGGGGAAATTATGAGTTTATAACCTCATCCCATGTAGCATACTTCAGGGATGTATATGACAACCTTGTAAGGCTAAATGATATCATAGGTACTTCACGAGATATCATAACAGGCGCGCTTGAGGCATATAACTCTGTTGTATCAAACAAGACGAATGAGGTAATGAAGACCTTAACGGTTATAGCGACGATAGTAATGCCTTTGACATTGATAGCAAGTATCTACGGTATGAATTTTAGGCATATGCCTGAACTTGCAAACAGGTACGGATACCCGGCAGCTATGGGCCTTATGCTTTTAATTGCGGCTGTCATGCTGCTCTACTTTAAACGTAAAAAATGGCTCTAATATAAATGCTTCACGTTCTCTTAATAGCAGTACTGCTCATATTCTCAGCCTTTTTTTCAGGCTCTGAGACAGCCCTCTTTTCCCTTACCAACTTCCAGAGAAAAAGAATCCATTCCAAAAATCCAAATGTAGCTGAAACCATTACTACCTTACTTTCATCACCGCGCCGCACACTTGCCACGCTGCTTATAGGTAATATGCTTGTAAATATTACAGCAACGAGCATTGCGACAGTTATCGCCATATATCTCTTTGGTGAAAAAGGCGTTGTAATATCAATCATCCTTATGACATTCCTGCTTTTAGTATTTGGAGAGGTAACCCCTAAGACATATGCCATCTCAAAACCTGAAAATTTCTCTAGCTTCTGCGCGAAACCGCTGCATATATTTGGTAAGATCATATGGCCCCTAAGGCGCATATTGCGCACAATAGCAGATGTCTTTATTTCGATCTTCGCAATCAAAAAAGAGACAAAGCCTTATATTACAGAGAATGAGTTAAAGGCCCTTATGACAATAAGCAAACGCGAAGGTATTATCGATGAGGAAGAGGAAGAGATGATACACTCCATATTCGACCTTGGTGAGATAAGTGTAGATGAGGTGATGACACCCAGAGTTGATATAGTAGGCTGTAAGAATACTGCTACCGCAGGTGAGCTCATAAGCATAATGAAAAAGTCCAAACACACCAAGATACCTATATATGAAAAGGATATGGACCATATAATTGGCGTGGTATATACAAAAGAGTTTATGCTAAGCCAGAAGGATAATTTCCAAGACCTTATCAAGAAGCCTCTATATGTACCTGAGACAGAGCGCATAGATGATCTTTTAGTAAAATTTCAATCAGAGAAAGTCTATATAGCGGTTATACTCGATGAATTTGGTGGAACATCAGGTATGGTTACGCTTGAGGATGTGCTCGAGGAGATAGTAGGCGAGATTAAGGATGAGTATGAT
>JABMRG010000171.1 GCA_013202935.1 Candidatus Omnitrophota bacterium | reverse complement strand
GTTCTAAGGCCAATACAAAATCTTCATCTATATTTTCTGAGGACTCTTTATCAGCCTCAAGCTGTTTCTCGAACCTCTCCCTCTGTTCTATCGGGTTATTAAGTTCAGAATACGCATTAGCAATCTCCATGCCGCCTATATAAAGTTCAAACCTCTCGGAAAGCGCAGGGTTATCTTCTTTGGTCTTAGCTAATGGTGAGAGCTCTGTAAAATAGTCTGTTACAAATATGGGCTTTCCCTTATCCGACTTTGGCTCTATCAGGTCTGCAACTATGTTTATAAGCTTTGTCTTGCTAAGTTTCTTGCCTTCCAGTTTTACGCCTTTGGCTTTTAACTTTTCGGTCCAGGTATCTATGTTATCATCAGCAGTTATGCCATATAACTTTTCCATCATATCTGCAAATGATACCCTCTCCCATGGAGGGGTAAGGTCAAGCTCTTTACCTTTATACTCGATTGTGGCCTTGCCAAGTATAGCCTTTGCCAAACCAGATATCAGTTCTTCGGTCAGGCCCATAAGATCATTATAGTCAGCATAGGCGGTATACACCTCAAGCATGGTAAACTCGGGGTTATGTCTCGGTGAAACCCCTTCATTCCTGAAAGACTTATTTATCTCATATACCCTCTCAAGCCCGCCTACAAGGAGCCTCTTAAGATAAAGTTCAGGTGCTATCCGAAGGTATAAGTCCTTATCATATACATTATGGTGCGTCTTAAAAGGCTTTCCTGCAGCGCCACCTGCTAAAGGCTGAAGCATAGGAGTCTCTACCTCTATATAACCTCTTGCATCAAAAAATTCCCTTACACCCTTTACTATCTTATTCCTTATGAGAAATACCTTCTTTGAATCATCGTTTGCTATCAGATCGAGATAGCGCTGGCGGTAGCGTATCTCAATATCTTTCAAGCCGTGCCATTTCTCAGGTAAGGGCCGCAGCGACTTGGACAGTACGGTAAAGGAGCTAACCTCCACTGTAATCTCACCTGTTTTTGTCTTAAAAAGTTTACCTTCTGCGCCAATTATATCACCTATATCTAACAGGTCCTTGAGCTTGAAGAGCTCGTCTCCAACACTATCCTTCTTAATATAAAGCTGCATCTTATCAGTATGGTCTTTTATATCAGAGAAGAAGCTCTTACCATGTTCCCTTATAGCGATAAGCCTGCCTGCTACTTTAACAGATTTGCCCTCTTCGAACTCAGATTTAATCTGTAAAAAAGGTGCGGTCTTATCGAATTTTCCGCCAAATGGCTTGACATTCGCTTTCTGCAACTCTTGTAATTTATTATATCTTATACTTAGTATATCATCTTCCATATGATAGACCCCCTCCTTTATGTAAGCCTAATTATTATATATAAACTAATTAAGTATGTCAATCAGAAAAGAGTCAATATGTAAGCAACAATGGCAGTGATATATTGCAGCACGCATTTTTTACCCCTTTGGGGCACGCATTTTATGTAGTAAGCAAAAACAACTTGCCAGCTCGCACTTCGTGCGAGGGCTTCAGACATAGTTTTTGCATGAAACCAGATAAAGTTTTCTCACCGGTTTCATCCTTTGGTTACTCCATAAAACGCTAAAAAATGCTATGGCTGCCTTTATATCACTGCCATTGCTTATAAATAGTAACACGTACAAATAGTAACCTTGTTCAGCCATGCCTGCCCTTGATGCACTGCGAAGGCAAAGGTATAGGCCCCAAACTATAGGTCCTGCTACGGTTACTGCAAAGCTGCTTTCACATAAAACCTATGTTTACTTATCTTTTTGGGAATATTGGTGGGTAAAAAGAGAGGGACGGTTCTGACGAACCGTCCCTATACAAAAAGTACTTATGTATCGGACTTTACCGCGACAGGTCTCACGTACTATTAATTCACCATAAACTGGATACTCTTTACCTCTGATTCTTTCCCTTGTGAGTCTACTGCCCTTACATAGAATGTATGTGCTCCAGGCATAAGATTCTGTGAAACCTCCTGAATCGGTATGCCCTGCCTTCCGCTTGCCAGGCTCCAAGCTGCATCATCAACTTTGTATTGGTACAGTGGTTCACCATCTTCCTGATCTGTACCAATCCATAAGAATAATCTACCTAAAACGATATTTAGGGATGATATTTCAGGAGGGGAGTTTTCCAGCATGGTCCAGCCATCTTCATGGACCCAGTTACCTTCTAACTTTGCTCCCGCGTAATCCATTGCCCAGATGTGTAGGTTTCTTAAGGCTGTGAACTCGTCCTTAAATTTCACTCTCCATATCATTGTGTGGTCGTTTCCGTTGATTTGAAGTGCTGTGGCCTTGCAATCAAGTATGCCTTTACACCCGCTTTCCAGGCCTATAAGCTTATCCTCACCTAGCTTGCCCCTGATATATGCACCGGTTACCTCATCCCTTATCCTTACTTGTTTTTTATCATCCAGATAGAGGAGATATACCCTCTCTCTAGTACCGACCTTCGGTCCTATAATTAGGTAGTGGCGTTTTATATTATTTCCTGTATCCCGATCCCGCACAGTGGTCATTATGGTGTAATAACCTTCCGCGTCAGGACCATTATAAGATACGGATACCGCTTCAGGCGGTTGGTTTGGAATATCTATTGTACCCTTTTCTACATAACCAACCCTATTCTGATCCTCATCCCTTGCGAAAAGAAATAGTTTTTTTGTTCCTGTAATGCATGGATAAGGCTTAATCTTCCAGCGAATTGTAAGATCGTTGCCCTCCAGCTCCCTTATTGTCTCACCGCAGTCCAGCATAGCAGTGCTTCCATTATCCAGTATCCCGGCCTGGCCAATAGTCTTATACGGCCACCTTGTCTGCCATTTACTGTTTTCCCACCATTCTTTTAATAGGTAAAACCTGTTTCTGTCAGCATTGTAAGAGACTACTATTCTTGGCCGCTTACCTGCGCTATCCCCTATAATAAGATTGTGTGTCTTAATTGTGTCTGCTCCACTAGAATCAGAGACCCTGGTAGTAAACGTGTACCAGCCATCAGGGTCCGGACCTTCGTAAGATACGGATTCTATTATGGGGTAACCGTTGACCTTTAAAGTCTGGCTTGTTTCATCTGACCAGGCACCCATATTATCCTGTACTTTGAAATATATCGTATGCACGCCGGCAGAAAGGGTAGAAATAGATAGAACAGCTGTTGTGCCTATATCTCCATCAATATCTGTGCGCCAGCTGTAAGCATTTATGCTGCCGTCTGCATCTTCGCCATGGCCAGTCAAAGCAACTGCTTGGCCCTGTACTACAGGATTAGGAGATACAGAATCAATAACCGCCGTCGGTGCCAAGTTTGGACCCAGAAAATAATGATAACCCATGTCCACTGTACCTGTGTCTTCTCCTGTATCTGTACGTGTAGTATATCCATTAGTAAATCCGATGCTTAACGCAGTATCACTTCCTGTATCAACAGATGGTGAATCCTCAGTCTGCCCTGAGGCAACCTGGCTAAGGTAACAAAATCCCACGGGCCCTGGCCCTGTTGTAAATAACGGATTTTCAGATATGTTACCATCATATCCTGCACTGCTGCCACAGTTAGAATAGTCTCCGGTTGGATGGTGAAAAGAGTTGTTATTTGCAGTAGTAGAAACTGTTCTACTTGATCCTAATATGCCATAGCCTGTGCTTTGATTCCTATTATAGAATACTATATTATTCTTTATTTCAGCATTAGCTACATTATATGAATAGTGAATTCCATATGCACCCTGGTTGTATGCTATGGTATTGTTTCTGATATTTATATAAGCAGCTTGATGGGCTCTTATACCATCATTAGCGTTAGTTGTAATCAGGTTATTAAAGATTGTAGCAGATGAGTTTGACCCGACTATCTCAATTCCTCTGTCATAATTATCCTTTATAATACAATCTTTGATTTCTACATCAGGTGTAGTATGTATAGATACAGCAGCTAAGTTATACTGTCCACCTGCAGCATTATTAGTAATGGTATTGCCTGTAATGATGATGCCAGAGCCACCATCATAAGTCTTAATACCTGCTTCACCATTACCATCTATAATATTATCCAATATCTCTGCGGTTGCATTATTACTTATCTCTATACCTGCACCGATATTGTTTATAATCTTACAGTTTTTAACAACAACATCTGTGGAATCATGTATATGCACACCCGGAGGAGTCCAGCTCCCAGAAACAGCATCTGCGCCTGTAATAGTAAAACCATCTACTACAATGTCGCTGGTATTGTAGATGCTCAGGGTACTATAATCAAGATCGCTTCCATCTATAATAGTCTCATTGGCTTCTATATCACGTGTCCAGTTAATAGATTCATATCCACCCTCAAGCACAAGGCCTACCTTATTGCCAAGCCAGATAGTCTTAGCTGACTCATTATATGTACCTTCTGCTACACGTATCTTTGTACCACTACTAGCTTTATTCTCAATAGCTACTTCAAGGTCATTATAAGGATGCTCTCTACTTCCGTCTTCTGCTCCACCTATATAGCTGCCATCTACATATAGCCTTAGTGTAGCCTTTCCAATGGAACTGCGTGTTTGCGCTGTACCATCAACACCAAAGTCATAATAGCTATATATACAGTAATAATATACATCATCTAAACCATCTATTGAGCTATCTGTATATGTCTGCATGGATGTCGAGCTATTAGCATCTACAGGTGTCCAGTAATCACTAATTGTGGTTACTAACTCGGATGTCTGGTCTACATCTGGTGTTGTTGAACGATATATCTCATACCTGAGGAAGTTTTCAGAGAACCTGCCTGTGGGGTACCATTTTAACTCTACTGAAGGATTGTCTGCATCATCCCAGCGCACAATAGGGTAATCATCATCAAATTTTGCGCAGTTAGACAGAAGGTGGTTCCAGTCAGCTGTTGTCATATCAGGCACTATGCCCCCGAGTGTCTGGGCATCTTCTGAAAGATTGTCTGTAATGATACTGACATTACCATACGTTGATCCTATCATCAGGCTTGTAAACTCGTCTACATATGCCCTGAGATTCATAGGGTCAGTGAAAAGCTCATAAAGGTCTATGGGGATCTGCTCAACATTATCTGCATTTTCCGGGAAGGTCATTAGATAATAGGGGTGATTGGCATGGTCTGTAAGATTGTTATAAATATCTTGGAAATTCTCTCTAGCCAGTGCTTCACGTTCAAGATTTTCGGTCTTTCTTCTTTCCCATGCCTCATAGCTACCATCATTAGAGTCATATGGTTCATAAAGCATGACTAAGTGGTTGTAATTATCATTGCGCGCTCTTATAAACTCTGAAGTGGCCATATATGAACTTATCGCATTTTCTAAAGCTGTCTTTGCTTCAGCCATCTTTGCTCCAGCATCTGGAAGGGGGTTAGCCATACTTGTATATAGGCTTAATAGTTCTTGTGGATTCTCTATTCCCACTAGGTCCATTATTGTAGGTGTATCTGTATCATATGAGCAGGCTATGTTGATATTGACCTTCAGCATATAATATAAAGTCTCAAGTGCTTTGGAATCACCGTAGTCTAGGTAGAAGATTTCTCCCATAGAAGGTACATCAACGGCATCATCTACAAATGTAGTATCAGCATTTACTATTGCAAGGTTTGCAAGCGCTGCGTCTATATCCTCAAGAAGGCTCTCTGCGTTATTCTGAAGGTCTACAAGTGCAGGATTGTAGCTAGTAGGCCCCTCATAATCAAAATGACCATTTGCGTCAAATATAAGCCAATTATAAGAAGAGTCTATAATCTCCGCATCTTTTAGCAACTGTTGAAAGTCATTGTTGTTAAAGATTGTAACAACCGCTCTCCAGAAATTTGCCTTTTTACTATTGGGGTTTTCCTCGAGTGCTTCATTGAACCAGTATAGAGCCATCCATGGATCATTGTTCTCAAAGAGCTCTGTCTTGCCTTGCTCTACCAGGGGATCTGCAAGATCTGTAATCTGATAGCCTCCTTCATCAGCTGCCAGAACCTGTGTGGCTGTCAAAGCAAAAGTTGACAACAACAAAAACCCTATTATCGAACCTGCTATAACTTTTATCTTCATCTTTATATTCTCCTTTTTTGTGTTTGTTGTTTTTAAAAAATACTTTTTGCAATATCTGCTAATTTATTATTATCATTGCTATATGTAAAGTCTGTAAGATTTACATCAGAATCTATTGCGTCTGACCTTAGGCGTTTACCTTCATACCCAAGCCTGCAGTTTCCATCTGCGTAGAGCTTCTCATCATTGCTATTCCACCGTAACCTATCGCAGACCAAGGTCCTCTTATCATTAGTAACAAGAAAAATATTTCCGGAAAAGTTCAGGTTACTGCCAAGAATCGACACCTTCTTACCGCCTGCTGGTATATCTAAAGTCGCCCTCTCTGCCGTAAGTATCGATACAGGAATATCGTTTTCATAGAATGTAAGCTTTACGTTACTTATGCATAGTTCTTTATATACAGCGATCTGGAAGAACCCTAACTGCTTATTTTTAAGGCCCATTCTTTTGCCTTCAATTTTGAACTTCCTCTGGGCAGCCTTATCTATTATTACAGTCTTGGTAAAGTCAAAATCCTTAAATGAGGAGTCTTTCAGGTTGAAACCCCACTTATCTTTTTCAGAGATTTTTTCGATTGCAGGGGGTTTAATCGCAGCTATCTCTAGTTTCTCTTCAGGCATAGGACTCTGTTTGTTAACAACTCCTACATATATGAAAAGAGATAGTATAGCTGCAGATGGTATGGAAATACCGCAGATAACAGATATTCTATATAGTTTAGTTCTCATCATACTGCCTACCCCTGTCTACTCTTATATTTTAAAATCTTTTTAAAAGTTAATAATCAACAACAAGTACAACACCGAGTAAGTATAGCATCCTTTCTTTAAAAGTCAAGGGTTCTGCCCATTTTTATGAACAAAAATAAAAAATCCCGCTTTTTTTCAATAAGCCAAGGTTCTCAAGCTTTAGGCGGCAGAAGCTATTGCAGCAACCACATGCCTGGTGTCTGGCATGGCTCTGTGGGAAGCAGTAGGTGTAGCATCGAGTATTTCTATGCTTATTCTAATAGCAGCTAGCACTGCCGCCATATCTTGGTAACGAACTTCTCTGTCCTGCTCAATACATCTTCTAATCACTCTATAGGCCTCTATGGTTGATTGTCTTAATATATCATCATCGTGCAAATGGTCAGTTGCTGCTATATATTTATCAAGATAGTCTCTTATATTTTGCTTTATTTCAGCAGCAGTAGTAACTCTTGTTGGGTCTGTATAAGAATTGTACTGCTCTGGAGCCAACAGTGCAAATGCTGTAATTCCAAAACTGTATATATCCCATTGCTCTGTAAAGAGTAAAAATGACCTATCTAACTCATTTGGAGTCGAAGCATCAAAGATTGAGATATCCTCAGCAAAGAGTTCAGTATGTATAATCCTTATTGCCTTCGAAATTTGATGAGCGCTATCATCTTGCCAGTCATGTCTAAGCGGAATAGCAGCTTTAAGATCTGCTACACGTACAGTTGCGTCTGGGCTTAAGATTATATTGTTTGGTTTAAGATCCTTGATCAATAATCCTGCTCTGTGATATCTCAAAACATCGATACCTATACTATATAATAATTTTATCTTAGTACTCCATACATCACGGGGCCCTATCTGGTCGTCGGTTTTTTCAAAACCTAGTTGTGCAATTATATTTAGAAAGTCAGTGCCAGGAACAAAATCCATTATAACATAAGGATAAGGTCCATCTCCTTCTGCCATCTGTGATATCCTGCCACCTTTAAGGTATATTTCTCCTTTCTCAAAACAACGCGGCATATCTGTAAGTTGCGAGTATTGCTCAGAAAGCCACAGAAGGTGGCTAACGATCTCTCTGGTAGCATGTTGAAACTTGGGAGAGGTTTCACCGCAATAGACTTTTATAATATACTCATCACCTCTTACTTTATCCCTGGCTTTATATAGCCTTACATAGTCACTCTCCCTATATAAAGTTGCGTTCTCAATATCTAGCTCATTAATAGAGCTGATAGGCGCAGGCCTCATTCCGCTTGATGAGGATTTCTGTGGCTTGCCCCTGCCCTTGGTACCTCTTCCGGGTGGCCTTGTTTGTGTTGTACTCGCACTTTGTTTCATAGCCTTGCTTAACTCCTGCATGCTTGCTCCAAGAGATATTGGCGCACCAGCAGCTCTCGCAGCCCCTGGGGTAACGACAGTTTTGCTACTAGGATCTACCCTGGGTTCTAATCTATGCACAACCCTGCTATATGTAACACTAATCCCATAATAAGAATTATCGTCTCTTAACTCAAGCCATACATCATCACCGCTACAGGTTATTTTCAATGTAAAAAACTCTTCGTCACCGAGAATATCGCTTGCATTTATAGGAATAATAATCAGGTCTTCTGCGTCAGAATAAAAACCGTTTTGTTCCATGCCTTCTCTTAAGCGTCTTATGCTATATGCTGTTCCATCTTCAAGTTCATAACTTCCGCTATCGCTTGCTACTAATTTTTCCGGAACTTCCAATGAAACCGTGCGTGTTTCTTTGCCTCTAACCGATACCTTAAACTTATAAGGAGATGCGGGATCAGGAATACTTATTACAAGGGTACCCTTAAGGCGATCTGTAATCGCAATACCTTTGATAGGTCGTTCTTGGACTTCCTCGATAGTAGTTACAACTATTGTCTTACCTTTATCCATGGCCGCAATCTCCTGGATTTTGCTCCTGGGTAAACTATCGAGTAGTCTATATTTTTGTTCCTCTGAAGCATTCTGAAATATACTATATCCAAAATCAAAATCGGCAGGCCTATCGCTTTTTAAAAACTCTAGAGCTTCACCCATGGTGTATGATAGTCCGTGGCCAAGCTCTATAACGTTATCTTTGTCTACCGCAGGTTCTTTTTTTCCTAATAACTTTTTTGCTATAAGAATCAGTACCACAGCAGTAATTGCTACTGCAGATACAAGTAAAACTACGCCTGCACTTGAGGCCTTGCTGGTGCTGCCAGCTTCTACTCTAAGAGCGGGTCTTTTAGCAGCTGGTTTTTTTATTTTATGGCGTAGGGCCAGTAGGTATTCAACATAGGTACCGTTTGCAGAATTGTCTTTTATCCTAACCCACCTCTGCGGGGCCCAGGGATCTTCTGTCTCTTCTTTGGTTATTTCAACTGTACAATGCAGGCGTGAGATACCAGATAAGTTCTCAAGTATAATAAGCTGCCAATCACTTATATGCCTTTCTTTTCCATCAGCCTCAGCTATTCCTGATCTAGGGTCTCGTCCAATATAATATGGTTTTCCATAATCTATCCCTCTTGGACCTTGCTCAAGCTCACCATCGACACATACCTGAAATCTTATCCCTCCTGCTCCAGGAAAAAACTCAAGCATATATGGGGACTGACCCTTACCCCTATTAATCATAACCTGAAGCTGAAGGTCATCACTAAACTCTTCTTCCATAGAGGCTGTTTCTCCATCTTTCTTTAAGAGTCTATGCTCTATTCTAACCTCTTTAACTTCTACACCTAATTTTTCTTTACCAGTTTCTGTTATTTTCTGTTCAAGCCATCGCTTCGCACGTTCATTTAATATCTTGCTATTAAATATCTTCTGCTGTAACTCTGGTTCTCGGCCTAAAAATAATTCTACTGCTGCCGGATTACAGCTATTTATAAAAGATATAATTGCGGCTGCCAGTTTTGATTCACGGTCAGTCAATTCTCTCTTAAGGCCGTCTATTGTTCCCCTGTCTTGTTTTTTCTGTCCAGCAGCTTCTTTTCTTATACCTCTTATTGTTAAAGCTTTACCCCATACAACGATACTGAGAATTGTAAGTAAAATGCCGCTAAGTACAGATGGCTTACCCAATACTCTTGCAGCTGAAGAATCACCAAAGAAATAAGGAACTGCAAAACCTATCGCAGCTAGTGAGATAAATGATAAACCAACAAATATATTCATAAGAGCGGAACCTTCTCTCTGCTTTACTGCACCTGCAGAGGAAGATCTCCTTGGCCTAATATCATCAAGGAGCCCATGTTCTTGTTGTTTTAATCTCTCTAAAGCTCTTTTTAGTTTAGCTAAGGCTCTATCTCTAATCTCGGCTACTTTAGTACTGCTAATATACGGATCATCCGGGTCTTTCAGCACACCCTGATGATAACGGGTTAAAATTATTCTTTCATGATGCTTACGGGCATCCTCTAATAATTCTTCATGTCCAACAGTAGCAATCACTATATCTCGTTCTCTATCAGTCAAGTTAGCCTCTAGGATAAGTCTTGCAAGAAGGTCTCTGCTTATAATTCCATTCTGTTGATCTATGAACTGTATCATGGAACCTATTGGAGCCTCGCGTATTATTCCATGTAATGAGCCTGCGCTGGAAGATTTACCACCTTTGCCACCTTTTTCTCTTGCTGCTACCTGTTCCTTCCATTTATCTGCAGCTTGACTCCAGAAAGTAACATCTTCATCAAGCCCTAGCTTTTGAGCAGCCTTTAGCATAGTCCCTGCATTCCTGAAATTGCCTTTTCCAATTGCCCTTCTAATTTTCGGCTCAAGCTCATAATACAAGCCTTCATTACCTGGGTCATGACTAATTTCCCTAAGCATGGCATCAAGTCCCATTGGAGCCCTAACTGCTTGTCTGGGCCCGTGAGCTACATGGCGCGATCTATCCTCTTCATAAGGTTCAGGCGCAGTTATCGGCTTTCCTGTATTTATACCTGCCAGTGCACCGAGTGCCCCCTCAACCCTCTCCCCTCTTGTTCTTTTCCTCCCACTAGCTCCTTTACTTCCTTCATCGCCTCTGCCTTCCCTTGCTATAGCAGGCCTTGGCCCAAGTCCAGCTCTAACTTCTCTTAGCCGTTCCATTAGAGGCACAACTACATCAACTAGGTGGCGCCTGTTCTTTGCCATTGTTCTTCCTTTATCGGTTGATGATATTGTTCTATATAAATCATCTGGAAGGCGTGTATTGCGTAGGTCTGTATCAAAAGTTACGATTCTATCTTGCGCTGCTATAAACTCCCTGAGTTCTATCGCATCGCTATTAAGCCTACTTAGCTCTGCACCTTCTTTTAATAGCTTACGTATTGTAGAAGCAGCATCATTAACCTGGGTTATAGCATCCCCAAGCTCTCTTGTCTTTAAGCTTATGGCCTCTTCTACTTCAGGTCTTCGGGATTCTGGCGCAGTATGTCGACTTAGTGCCCTTTGCATCCGTATTACAATTAAAAGCCCTTCCATTACCTCTTCTGCTGTTTTAATTGAATCTGAAGCAAATGCGGTTGTTAGAGGACCTCGAGGTCCTGTAATAGATAGAGATCTCAACTGGCTTAAACCAGTATCTATTTCAGTATTTACGCCTCTGTTTTTCTCTTCATCTTCAGCTGCCCTAATTCGATCATCATACTGCTGGCATATATTATCAAACCGTTCGATAAGACTCTCACGTAAGCTCTCCTCGACAATAGCATTAATCTCATCTCTTAAGCTATCTTCAGGTCTTGCGCCTCTGAGTTTCGTTATCTCATTCTGTTCAGGCGTTAAATCGTGGTCTGCTATGTCTAGTCTATGCCCTATTATTATTGATACAGCATTATCAAGTCTCTGCTGACATATATCACGAAGAGCTGGTTGATCTACATCTTGGACTCTTTGACGATACCCCCTGAGGCTTTCCAAGTAAGATGAAAAATCTTCTCTTCTGAATTCTGCTGCAGCCTGGCTTGCTTCAGCTACCAGTCTTTTAATAAGAGCCTTTACTTCGTCTACGATTTTAAGCATCCTTTCCCAATACTGCCTTTGCTCAGCAACTCTTCTGCTCAGCTCTTCGTGAGTAGGCAATATCTGCTGCTGAGTTTCACCAGGAACAACCTCTAATACCTCAGATATTGTTTTGAGATTAGCCTCTATAGATTCTATATCTTCCATACCTTTAATATTTCCTATCACACCCTCGATGTTTTCTAAAGCATCCCCAACAATAGTAACAATTGCGGAAACTCTTGATCTTATCTCTGTTAAGCCCTTACTAAGTCCGGCTTTTTCTCTATCTAGTCGTGCTTCTAAAGCAGGCCTTTTTGCATCCAGCGTGCTTTGCGCAGCAGCTTGTCTCTGGCTAAGCTCGTCTCTTAATCCAGAAGAGCGCACATATAAGGAAGAGCTCGTATCACTTACATTACTCTTTGCCTCAATTAGTCTTTTATCAGCATCGAGCAACTTCCTAAGAGCCTCTATTAACTCAGACGCCTCTGTATCTATACCAGCCAATATCTCCTCTATCTCGCCTAATGAATCATCTATAGTCTTATGTCGTGATGTATTTTCTCTTTGAAGATCTTGTATAGCCTCTTCGAGGCCATCTTCTAAAGCTATTCGTCTTCTTTTAAGCTTCCTCTTGATACTTCTATCCACTGCTTCGCCTAAGACCTCTATAGCTTCCCCTAGATCAGCTGCCTCAGCATTAACAGTTCTCATATCTTCTATATCCATAGTCCTGCTCGTGCTAGCTGATTCCATTCTATCTAAAATAGCGGTAATAGAGATTAGACTATTAGTTCCTTCAAACGCAACAATTAATTCATCGCACCCTGTCGAAAGAGAAGACTTAATCCTATCTATACCTAAACCATCAATGTCTAGTCTTAAGGCTCTAGCCTGCTCTATTAGAGCGCTAAGGTCATCGGATTTAGAGTCAGGCGTAATCGCCTTTCTGGATTGCTTAAGCTCGCTAAGCCTCGCATCTAGTGTTAAGCTTCTAGCCTCATTATCAGCAATCTCTGCGCTGCGAGTACCTATCAATTCATCTGCACTTTGGTTGAATACACTCTTTTGCGTACACTCTCCCATCTTAGCCAGATGAGTTTCTGTTTCTCGTCTTATAACATCACAGCCTCCTGAAGTATCAGCAGCTGCAAGACTTCGTCTTAATAGTTCTTCAAATTTTTCATAGATAGCGGTATTTGTCTGTCCAATAAATGCACTATTGCCGGCTGAGGAGGCCTTCCCTGTTTCTGTGTCACCAAGTATATCTCCAAATTGCATCTCTTCTGCAATCTGCTGTTTGCGTCCATCAAGACCGATCAACTTGGCAGGGTCATCTGCATTAGCTATCTCATCTAATAACCTGGCAGCCTCCCTTCTTGCCTCTGTCACTCTATTTATCTCTCGCATACATATACCGTTTACAACTTCTGGTATAACCGCAGGGGCCGTAAGCGAGCCTCTTGTGACAGCAAGATCAAGAGCCGTTAATACTTCATCGGCTTTTTTATTTGTTTCGCCTGTTATAGGCAAATTCGACAATTCTTTTTGAGCATCCCTGATAGACTGCAGTGTACTTCTTGCTGCTTCTTCTGCATCTCTGCTTCTTTCTTCCTGCCACTGGCCTAACTCAGCCTTAAGCAGTTCATAAGCAGGGCCGAGCCGCTCTCTTCTCTCCCCAAGGACCTCACCTGTATCTTTTGCCATTGAGCGCATAGCCCCACCGATCTGCAGTAGAAAGCTTGCAAAAGCTGGTCCACCGTCTTTAACACCATCAATAAGGTCTACCACTCTGGTTCCAGGCATTTTAAGCAACAAGCCTTCTAAGTCCGGCCTGTCTTTTGCTTCTTTAGGCATAAAACTTTGTCTTAATCTATCTATCGCTTCTGCTGCTTCGGCAGATGCGTTAAGGCAATCTGTCAATCTTGCTTCTGTCCAGTTATCTCTATGCGCTGCATCAAGTACACTATCAACAAGAGAAGGCCTTGCTACTGATAGCCCTTTAAAAGCCAAAACTATCCTAAGTTTCTCGTTCTCTCTTGCAATACCTATCATCTCCTGTGCTGTGGCAGGCTGGGATTGGATTATTGCCCTTTGCATGGCAACCTCTCCCAGACCTTCTGGAAGCCAGTTATCAGATCTTTTAAGAACTCTCCCTGCTGCCTCAAGACTACTGTTTAATGCTCTCTCTCTAGCCTCAAGTATCCTCTGCATATTGCGCCTTACCTGGATTCCTGTAGAGTCGTCTCTAAGCTCTGTTTCTGTAGCCTTTCCTATCTGCGCTAGCTGCCTATCCAGCTTACGCCTATCACCACTTGATAATTGAAGACCTGCTGCAAAATAATTCCTGCTTTCTCCTAATATGGCTTGAAATCTAGTGAGTCTTTCTTCATCACCCAGTTCTAAAATGCTCCTTACGCTGGCAATATCATCTAGTAACCGGCTACGGTATTCTCTTAAACTATTCATTATTGTAAACAGAATACCAGCTCCATATATCCGGACTAAAGTTTCATTGTCACCTATCCTTGCTATATCTATATCACTACCAGTAAAGCCTCCTACTTCTTTGTTAATGCCATTAATCTGAGGCTGTAGATGGGCCTGATTTTCACTAACTCTTGCCATGACAGGCCTAAGTCTAGCAACATCACAGGCTACCCCAACAGCTGAACCAGTATCCTCATAGATTCTAACCCTCATATCTGCTGCAAATGGGTATCTCTTTAACCCCCCATTTAATAGATTTAAGGAAGCTGCACTGGCCCAGGCATTAAAACTATTCTGTTCTGCAAGATACCCATACCTTAGAGCTCCCCTGAATCCTTCAAACCATTCATCTCTTGACCTTTCCCATCTATCGATAAAGGTATTAAAATCATTAACAGATACAACAAACTCTCCATCTCTGATCTCAACGAGAAATCGAAGAGGAACAAAATGCTCAATAAGGCCTATCTCACCTATAAAGAATGGGGTTATCCTGCCTAGCCTTTTTACTTGCGCCATGCGTATGTATGGCATATTTACCATAGCATCGCCCAGCAACTCTTGCATTCTCTCTATAGCAGTCTGTTCTCTCTCCTGCCTACTGCGTACTTCCTCATCACCATAAATCCTCTCAAGGTCTACAGGCACTCCATCTTCATGTCTTAGGTTAAGATCAGTAACCGGCTCCAGATAGCCTGATGTATGGAAAAACCTGTCCTGCACGAAAGCCTGGTCTACTACAGTAATAACAAAAGAATGGAAGAACCTTAAGAATCTAACTTCCCCTGATTCTACAAAATGAGATAAGAGCCTTCTGCCATTATCTTCTATCTCACTCCTTAATCTCTTTTGCAGGTGGGGCGCTATTAACCCTGGCACTATCTTCTCATCAAACACGTCTAGGTACTCTTTTAATATAGTAGCTGGCTGTAATTTTGGGCTATTCTTATCAGCTTCTGCTGGTGCTTCTGCTGCTTTTTCTGCTGCTGGTTCTGTTGTTTTTTCTGCTGCTGGTTTTGCTGGTGCATATTTTTTATAGAGCGGATCAAATAGTTCTAATGCTTCGGTGCTAAGATCGCTTGCAGCTGCCACTCTCCTTTGATATAAATCGCTACTTAATCTTTCTTCGGGCAGCCTTCTCAAGAGCAGACATGAAAACTCTTTCTTTTCAGGGTCAGGCCGTGCAGCTACTAAATAGACTCTTCCTGGAACCAGCCCAGAGAGTGCCCAGGTAGAAAACATAGAATGGCCATGCGCAGTAAAAACATCTACTTGTAATGGACTGCCATCTGCATCATATAGATTAAAAGAATATTCAGCTCTAGTATTACGAATAATTCCGTTCTCATCATCAATACCAAAATCCCCCACTCCATTAAGCCAGGTTATTAAGCTATCCAAATCCTGGCGCCTAACAGTCATCTCCCGGCTAGCATGACTTAGTTGCGGAAATAAAAGGCGCATGGAGCATCTGGGTTCTGGAAAAGTATTTACAAACTCTAATTTTTCAAAGACCATTCTCTGGGATGGTGTAACATCGCTAAGCACCATTTCTCTGTATCTTTGCCAATCTAGCGGTGTATAATTCAGGTCTGTTACAGCCTCACCGACACTTAAGGCTTCTATCATCCTGCTTCTTTTATTATGCCATTCTGGCAGATCTTCTCTTAATCTTCCTGTTTTAGGGTCCCTAAAGAAAATGTATACATCTTTGCGGTTTGTACCTTCCATCCTTGGCTGGTACTCTGGTTTAAACTCAATACACAATGCAGCAGGATAACCATGCTCACCTGGTACAGCATCTATCACTTCCATCCTATCTTTTTGAAATATGTAACCCCAGTCAGGGGGAGCTACAATAGGTACGCAGCCGAACTGATCAAGTGTATTATATGTGCCTAATTTATCTGGAAAAAATATAGGGAGATCCTGTTTGTTACGGAATATTCTTACAGATGAGACCTCCCTGCTGCCTAACATAAGCCTCCATAATATATTTGTAAGGGCAAACCTATTAGGATCAAACTGACTGCGCGCAGCATATCTAAACGTTGCCTTTTCCTCACTATCTACCTTTGCAGGATCAAGGCTATCTATAAATGCAGCTGCTCTTTCAAAACTTGAAAACTCATATATAGTGCTTACTAAAAGAAGGCCTCTCTCCGCTAACTCTATAATCTGATTCCGTCTCCACTGCTCCCAGTCTTCTTCGCTTAGCCTTCTTCTAGGAGTTGTTACCCTGCAATAT
>JABMRG010000170.1 GCA_013202935.1 Candidatus Omnitrophota bacterium | reverse complement strand
TTCAAAACTTTTTTTAGCATAGGGATTCTATTTTTGACTCCAGGTGTCCTGTTGATTATGCGATTCTTATATTTTTATGTTACAGAACAGAGAAGCGGCCATATTCAATCTCTGATTATTGCTGCTATCTTGATGATTATGGGTTTCGGGGTAATCTTATTAGGCTTTTTAGGAGACATAGTTTCTATCAACCGGCGGCTAAACGAAGAGATGCTATATAGGGCCAAGAAAGCAGGGTTTAAAGGTTAGTGTGGATAAGAAAAGACTTCTGATAGTTACAAGTACATTTCCAGGTAGCAGGACTGATATAATCTCAGCGCGGTTTGTCTATGATTTAGCTGTATCATTGGCAGCGTATTATGATCTACATGTACTTGCACCATCTTCAGCTGATTCTGCTGATTTTGAGTCTATAGATGGAGTAAAGATCCATAGGTTCTCTTATTTTCTACCAAAACGTTTTCAGGGCCTTGCCACAGGAGAGGGTATTTTAGCTAATATAAGAGAGAATAAGCTCCTGGCTTTTCAGATTCCATTCTTTCTCTTATCCCAGTTTTTTAACCTGGTTAGAATCGTCAGGAAGGAGAGGATAGAGATTGTAAATTCTCACTGGATAATACCGCAGGGGCTTATCACAGCTATGTTTAAGAGGTTGTTGGGCATAAGACATATCCTGACGATACATGCTGCAGGCATATTTGCCCTGAAGAGATGGGGAAATGTAGGTAGGCGCCTTGCCCGGTATACAGTCAGGCGTTCTGATGTTGTAATGCCTGTGAGCAGCTATATAAAAGAGACTCTCGATAACCTTGTTGATAAGACTTATAATTTTAAAACCGTGCCAATGGGTGTTAATCTAAGGTCTTTTAGCAGGAGTGGAGATACTCAAGCTGAAAAAGATAAGACCAATAAAGGCCTTAGGGTTCTCTTTGTGGGTAAGATGGTTGAAAAGAAAGGCTTAAGATATTTTTTGGATGCATTGAGTATTATTAAAAAGAGAGGTTGTATCTTTAAGCTGGATGTAGCCGGCGGCGGACTGCTTGAGAAAAGCCTTAAAGAGTATTCAGATGGATTAGGCTTAAACGGGGAAGTATCATTTCATGGATGGGTTGCGAATGAAAAGCTTCCTGAGCTTTACAGCAAAAGCGATATAGTTGCCGTTCCTTCCGTATTTAACCGTAAGGGTGAGACAGAAGGAATGCCGGTCGTAGTTTTAGAGGCTATGGCAATGTCAAGGCCTATACTGGCAAGCCGTATAAGCGGCATACCCGATATTGTTAAAGACGGATATAATGGTTGGCTTACAGAACCAGGCAATCCGGAAGATATTGCCAAAAAATTAGAGGCTGTCTGCGATTTGGATCTTCTGCCATATGGCATGAATGCATTTGAGACTGCTAAAGGTTTCAGTTATGAGAGAATAGCATCCATGTATAAGGAGATGATAGGATGATAAGGGAAGAGATCATAATAGGATATATCAAGGGTAAGGATGTGTTGGATGTTGGCGGTGTTGGCCAGAACCCTTCATATAATCTGTGGGATGATATGAGGCCCCATGCCGGATCACTGACAGGCATTGACCTCTCACCTTCTGAGAATAAAGATATTATTCTTGGCAATATGGAGAATCATTCCTTTGATAGGAAGTTTGACGTTATTGTTCTTGGTGATGTGATAGAGCATGTTGATAACCAGGGCCTCTTACTCGATAATATAAGAAGGCACCTTAAGGAAGAGGGGGTTCTTATTGTTACCACACCTAATGCAAAATGGCCTACAGTCTTTATGCCTACCAATCCTACGCATACTCTCTGCCACGATAAGGCAACTCTATGCAACATACTAAAAACCCACGGATTTAACATTGTAGAATTCAAATACTATTATGGCAACAAACGCTGCTATAATTTTTTAGTGCGCCCGCTTATCATGCGGCAACAGATGCTGGCTGTATGCAAACTAGAAAGAGGATTTGAAGACCATGAAAGGTAAACTTTATGTCTGTTTGTTTATATTCTTTATCTTGGGTTTTGTATTAGTTTCAAACGGCCGCTATGGTGGTGATGGCCTGGAAAATTACCTGACAGCTGAGAGTATTGTACTTGATGGGGATGCTTTTATCTATGATAAGGCCTTCGATGTCCCTGAGATGAGATATGAAACCAGAGGCAAGGTTGTCGATTCAGAAAAAAGAGTATCTGCTTACGGTTTAGGCATGGCGCTGATACTTGTACCATTTTACTTTTTAGGCCACCTTGTTTCGTTTCTTATGCCTAACCTGGCCCACGATTATATTACCCAGTTTACAGTCTCATTAGTAAATCCTTTAATATTGGCTTTATTGTCCCTTGTATTATTCAGGCTATTACGGCAGGTGGGTTATTCTCTAAGGTGCTCTTTCTGGTCTGTACTGATATATTCTTTCTGCACCATGAATATAGCATATAGCCGTTCCGGTTTTTCAGAGCCGACTGTTGGGCTGCTGGTAACCCTGGCAGCGCTTTTTCTCCATAAATACTCTTTTAAAAGATCGGCCTCGTCTCTTATTATGGCCGCAGCTTTTATAGGCTATGCGCTCTTTATAAAGAAGAATTCTTTTATATTATTTCCTGCTTTTGGCTTATATTTTCTCTATCTGCTGATAAGAGAGAAGAATAGCTCTATCAGGTTGAAGGTTATGCATCTTGCGTGTTTTATGCTCCCTCTTATTTTGTCACTCTTTGCAATATTGATCCAGAACAGGCTCCTCTACGGAGGCATATTCAATACAGAGTTTGGCAGTATAGGCGGCATGCTCTTGAAAGTGAGGACAGACGGTTACCCCATCAAGGGGCTTTACTATTATCTTTTTAGTTCTGGTAAAGGATGGTTTGTCTATAACATAGCTTTGGTGCTGGGACTGTTTTCTCTGGGGGATTTTTTCAAAAAACATAAAGATTACTGCCTGTTTATATTAATGCTCTTGGTTTCAAACCTTTTCTTATACTCATTTATATTTGTCAGGGGCTCGCTCTTTTCCTGGGGGCCGAGGTATCTCTTTCCAACATTGCCTTTGGCTGTTTTATTCATTGCTGAGTTTATCAGCAAGAACTCTCATCTTTTAAGAAGGAGGCTGGTTATTATATCCTTTGCTATCTTAGGGTTTCTTATACAGCTTCCCGGGCTTATAATCAATTTTTCAAAATATCTCTTTTTTGTAAAAGAAAAATTAAATCTGCCGGAATATTTAATAAATTTTATGCCTGAGCTGAGTCCTATAAAAGGCTCGTGGGCGCTTTTTCTTTCTATGATCAGCCGGCATATATCAGGCTTCTCACTTAATTTTTCCTACAATCCCGATTATAAGTTTGTAAATATGGTAAGCGCTTCTTTAGAGGGATATGAGATGGTTGATATCTGGTGGATGAATGTGATAAAGATAAATTCTAACTTAACCCCTTACGTAGCCATGGTTTTAATCTTAGTCCTTGGGCTTTTAGGGTTAAGCCTTTACAGGATTATTAGATACATGAAAGGCCCTATCTATGATCAATAGGCATAAGAGGTATATATCATACCTGCTTTTAGTCCTTATAGTATGCGTGTTTGTATTCTATATGCGTGATAAAAGAGAGAGCCTTGAACTATTACGCAAATTGAGATTTACAGATATTCTTATACTGGTTGCCTGTTCTCTTTTCTTCAAATCGGTCATGGGGCTGGTTTATAGGGTGCTTATGATTCTTTTTGATATAAAGCTTATTTTCAAAGAGTGGTTTGGCCTGGTAAGCATATCTATGATGGTAAACTATTTCCTGCCTTTTAAAGGCGGCCTGGCCACTGTTGCTGTATATTTAAAAAAGATCCATGGGTTTAGATATACAAGTTTTTTAAGCTCGGTAACAGGCTTGCATATAATTGGGTTTCTGATAAATGGAATAGCAGGCATGCTTTTGATGTTGGTGATATTTGCCGGCAGCCTCTTTCAGCACGCAGCAATGTTTATGCTCTTCCTTAGCGTTACAGTAGTAACTGCTATTATATTTATATCCATGTACTATTTTCCTAATGTGGCATTGAAATGGAATTTTCTAAAGAATTTTTTGGAAGGCTTTGAGAATTTTCATAAGAAACCTCGGCTGCTGATAAGGCTTATTATTCTACAGTTATTGCTAAATTTTGCAGCGGGCATGAGGCTCTGGATTGCGTACAAGGTCCTGGGCATTAGTATGGGTATTATACCGGCTATGATAGTAATGCTTATAGCATCTTTTTCTCAGTTGATAAGCATTACGCCCGCAGGTCTTGGAATCAAAGAGTTTTTTATTACAGCATCAAGTGCCGCGTTTGGTATTGACCCTGCTTCAAGTGTCATGGCAGCCTTATTAGACCGCAGTATCGATATGATAAACAGTTTTATCTTAGGATTTATTTTTACCTATATTTTTACCAAAAAAGGTTTTCATCTTAAAGAAGTTGTAGCAGAGGAGGCGTAGCCTTTAGTGAAGGTCGATATACTAATCTTAAATCATAATGGCAGAGAGCTGCTTGAGGAATGCCTCCCGTCGATATGTAAGGCTTCTGCCGCAAGTATTTATAGGCCAAAAATATTGGTTGTAGATAATGTAAGCTCTGACGGAAGTCATGAATTTATAGAGAAGAACTATCCCGATATCTGTTTTAAGAAGATGAAGGAGAATAAGGTTTTGTCTTCTTTTAATGAGGTTGCACAGGAATCAGACGCAGATATAATAATTCTTTTAAATAATGATATAAAGGTAGATGAGAATTTTATCGACCCGCTTGTAAGTGTCTTTGCCAAAGATCAAAAGTCCTTTATGGCAAGCTTTAAAACCTATAACTTTGATAAGACCGGCCTGGACTGCATATGGTTTGTGCCCCGATTTCGACATGGAGTTTTTACTGCTATATCAGCGCACAAGGTTGGAAAAGAGGATAAGCCAGGTATCTGTTATACATTTCAATCCGGGATGGCCGCATTTAATAGAAAGAAATTTCTTGAAGTCGGGGGATTTGATGATATATACCTTCCAGGCAGGATTGAAGATTCAGATTTGCACTTCAGGGCATGGAAGAGGGGTTATAGGTGCTATTATCAGCCAGAGAGCATTGTATACCATAAGGCATCGGTTAGTTTTAAGAAGGTGTTCAATGAGAAGGAGATGCTGGCATTAAGCCATCGGAATGTATTTGTCTTTACCTGGAAGAATATAAGAGACCCATTTTTGCTGTTTAAACACTTTGTATTTCTAATCCCTAGATTTGCGTATGCCATAATAACCTTTAAAACAGAGATTATAACAGGTTTCTTCAGGGCCTTGTCTATGCTTTCACAAGTACTCAGAAAGAGGAAAGAGGCAAAAAAACATAACTTTATATCTGACACAAAGCTATTCAAATTGTTTGATGGTAAGGTAATAGCTTTTTAGAAAAGGAGATTATATGAAAAATTTCTACAAGAATAAGCGAGTACTTATAACAGGCGCAGATGGTTTTATGGGCTCCCACTTAACCGAGCGTTTGCTTGCTGAAGGCGCAAAGGTATCTATATATGTTAGGGGCAATTCAACCATAGGCACAACACAGTATGCGCTCAAGAACACAAAGCACTTAGAAAACAAGGTTGAAGATATAATTACAGGCAACATAGCAACCTTAGATGCCAAGGAGCTTGTTGTAAAGAATAGGCCTGAGATTATATTTCACCTTGCCGCCGATGCGTATGTGCCCAATTCCTTTACCCATCCGATAGAGGTAATGGAGACGAATGTTATAGGTACGCTTAATATGCTCCATGCTGTTAAAGAAGGCAAGGGGATCAAGAGGATTATATGCACATCATCCAGCGAGATATATGGGATGACCATAGGCGGGTCAATAGATGAGGAGCATCCGCTATATCCTTCATCGCCCTATGCTGCAAGTAAAGTAGCTTGTGACAGATACTGCTATTCATACTATAATACCTATCGGCTTCCTGTTGCAACTATACGCCCTTTTAACACCTATGGCCCCAGGCATACCTATGATGTAATACCAAAGTTCATAGACCTTGCCTTAGATGGAAAGACTATTACGGTTCATGGCACAGGAAAGCAATCAAGGGATTTTACCTATGTAGATGATATGATAGACGGATTTATGATTATGGGCAGCCATAAGAATGCTGTTGGTAAGACTGTCAATTTCGGCACAGGAGAAGCTATAACCATAAACTATATAGCTAGGAAAATAAAAGAGATCTCTGGGTCAAGGTCAAAGATTATTCATACTAAGGATAGAAAGGCTCAGGTGCCGAAATTACTGTGTAACTATTCCCTTGCCAAGAAACTTTTTGGCTGGAAACCCAAAATATTCATAGATGAGGGATTGCAGAAGAATATAGAATGGACAAGAGAGCAGAACAGTATATATGAATAATCAGAAGATTATCTCAAATAGAAGGCATACTAAGGATCTATTTAACTCCTTTTATAAATGGTCGAATGAGGCGATTGATAAAGAATTCAGGACAGCTCTCTGGGAACATATAAATATATCTGAGATGGGAGCCATACAGGAGAGGCTGGATAGATTAGATGACAGGGATGCCATTGTCTTAGAGGCAGGATGCGGAAATGGCAGGATACTTTTTGATCTAAAGAAACGCTACAGAGATGCTGTTGGCTTGGATTTCTCTGCAGGCCTGCTGAAAAAGGCCATGGAGATACATAATAATGATCTGAACCTGGTCCAGTCTGAATTGCAAAGTCTGCCGTTTAGAGATGAATCTTTTGATATAGTCGTATGTATCAGGGTAATACAGCATATGTTACCGTCTGAACAGCAGCTTGCTATCAATGAGATGTCTAGAATCTTAAAAAAGAACGGGCACCTTATACTTATGACATATAATGCGTTGACCCCTTTAGCTGTTTATAAACAGATTAACATGAGTGGATTGAATAAGATATGGCCATGGTGGCCATTGAGGGATTGGAAATGGATGGTAGATGATTATTCTTTTCCCTGGGAGCTTGAAGGAATGTTTAGAAAGGCCTCCATGGAAGTGAAAGCCTTACAGGGTGCTGTTTGCGGAGAACCGGAAATACTCAAATTTCTTAAACTATCTAAATTTCTTGAGAAAGAATTTAAATTTACGCTTAGGCGTTATCTTAAGCTATGCAGGAAGATAGGCCTTTACCTGAACAAGAAGGCTCCTTTTAAGTTTTTTCTTGGAAGAGTCCTCATAGAGGGTAGGAAGAATGGATAAGAATCTAGGGTTGTGCAAAGACTGGATTTTAAATTCTGGCATACAATCAGAGATTGGTGGTTTCTACTCATGGTATGACCTTGAGAGAAAAACATATTCATACCTCTATTCTGAGATAACAGGTTATGGTATTACTACATTGCTCCTCCTGAACAGCTTATACAATAAGAAGCTGTATGTAGATAGAGCTGAAAAAGCAGCTGCCTGGATAATAAAGTCTGCGATGCATGATTGTGGTGGCGTAAGAACCAGGCTCTATAAAGATGATAAGAAAGCTGACATAGGCTATTCTTTTTCCGGGGCAAGGATATTTTCTTTTGATACAGGTATTGTTCTTTATGGTATGGCCAACCTTTATAGAGTGACCGATAAGAAAAAATACCTGAATGCTGCCCTTAGGCTGGCGGACTTCCTATTGGATAAGATGCAGAAGGAAGACGGCTCATTAGCCCCTATATATGATGCGAATATAGATGAGGTGATAGAGCCTTCTGATAAATGGTCCAACCAGTCAGGTGCTTTTCATGCAAAGGTAGCCTTAGGGTTAGTCGATCTTTTTAAGCTTACAGAAGATAAGAGGTATAAAGAGGCAGCCATAAGATTATGTGAATATGCTGTCTCTACCCAAGATAAGAGCGGAAGATTTATTACTAATAGAGCAGCCAAGACAACACATATTCATCCTCACTCTTATGCAACAGAGGGGCTCTGGTATACAGGAACTGTGTTTAATATACCCGGATTTATATCCTCTGCTAAAAAGGCGACAGAATGGACCTTTGTCCATGTATTCTCATCTGGTATCAGCGAGTTATATGAGCCATCTACAGAAAGATTTAATGACTTTCAAAGAAGTGATATCCTGGCACAAGCATTGAGGCTGGGAATTATATTCTCTTTCAAGAACAAGATAGGCCTGCTAAAGTCAGCTCTACTAAAGTATCAGTTGGTTGAGAGCAGCTCAGCCCAAAAGGGCGGTTTTCTATATAGCAAAGAGGATAAACACGTCAATTCATGGTGCAGTATGTTTGCTTTTCAGGCGTTGGCTTTTTGCAAAGATAATAAATCTGCTAAAGCGCAAATTTTTATATAAAAAGGAAAAGATATGCCAAAGAAAAGAAAACTAGCGTTTATATTCGGAACAAGGCCTGAGATAATAAAACTCTCACCCATTATAAAGTTATGCCAGAAGAAGAATATCCCGTTTTTCTGTATACATACCGGGCAGCACTATTCTTACACGATGGATGAGATATTTTTTAAGGAACTCGATCTTTGTTCACCCAGATATAAATTGCACATAAGATCCAAAGCGCCATATATGCAGGGAGACCATACGGGCAGGATGCTTATTGAGATAGAGAAGATACTACTCAAAGAGGAACCTTATTGCGTGGTTGTCCAGGGCGATACCAACACCGCTTTTGCAGGAGCATTGACCGCAGAAAAAATATCAACAACTGAAAGCTATACAGGCCGCTATATAAAGGTTGCACATGTTGAAGCAGGCCTAAGGAGTTATGATAGATTGATGCCAGAGGAGACTAACAGGTTTATCGCAGATCATCTAGCTGATTTTTTGTTTGCGCCAACTGCAAAAGAAAAGAATATTCTTTTAAGAGAAGGCATACCAAAATCATGGATACATGTTACTGGAAACACCATTGTTGATGTGGTTAAGCAGCATAGCCTTGCAGCACGACAGAAAATGACCATACTAAATAAGCTTAGTTTGCAAAAAGACTCCTATCTTCTCTTGACTTTGCACAGGCAGGAGAACGTAGATTCAAAAAAAATCTTCGCTAACATAATAAGAAGCATCGAAAAGATACGCAAAAAGACCAATCTGCCAATAATTTTTCCTGTACATAAACGCACCACAAAAATGCTCGATAAATTTAGCCTTAAAATACCAGATGGGGTAATTGCAATAGAGCCTGTAGGCTTACTGGATTTTCTTCGATTAGAAATGGATGCCAAGCTCATTTTGACTGATTCAGGTGGTGTACAAGAAGAAGCATGTACATTAAAGGTGCCTTGTGTTACCTTGCGTAACAACACAGAGCGGCCCGAGACTGTTGAAGTAGGTGCAAATATTGTAGCAGGTACAACACCCCAAGGTATCTTAAAGGCCGCAAAGAAGATGCTTAAGGCAAAGAGAAACTGGAAGAACCCGTTTGGCGATGGCAAAACCGCCGAACGCATTATTAAAGTATTAATGCAATGATCTTAAGTTAAAAGTTTTTTGGTAATTGTAGCAGGAGGGTTTTAGTTGGTTGTGTTTTTTGCCGGTAGCAGTGCATAGGCTTTTTTTGCCAAATGTCCTTTTAGGACTTATGGCGAAGTGAGTGGCGGAACTGAACCCGAGACAAGTACTTGGTGAATTCCGCCAAACGAACGAGCCGTAAGTCCAAAAGGACGGCAAAAATACCAGCACTGCGAAGGCAAAAGACGCGACCAAAGTTTATGTTCATGCGGAAATTGCATCAAAAGTTTCAGAGATAATGATATGAAGATAGCATTTTTTGTATATCCGTCAGCTTTTCAATCTCCTGGAGGAGGAGAGATACTATTGCTCAAGACCAAGGAAGTCCTTGAGAGCAAAGGCATCTCAGTAAAGCTTTTCAACCAGTGGGATGATAGCTTAAAGGAGTTTGACATCCTCCATGTTTTTGGCAGTGTTAAGGAATGCCTCGGGCTTATGCAGACAGCCAAGGCGCTTGGTGTAAAGATTGTCCTTTCGCCTGTCTTCTGGTCTACATTACAGAGGGCGCTGCACGAATACGGCGGTATTTATAAAAAATCAAAGATGGCCTTACAGCACATAGTGAAAGTTATCTGTCCTGTTATGCCTTCAGCAAGGAGAAAGATGCATCTTTTGGCTGATATACTTGTTCCCAATTCCAATGAAGAGGCAAAGCAGATCTCAAGGCTCTTCCAAATAGACAGGAAGAAGATGCGCATTGTATATCTTGGTGTTGACGAAAGATTTGCTCATGCGGAAAAAAATGAATTTGTTAATAAGTATGGTCTCGAGGATTTTATCCTATCCGTAGGCCGTATAGAACCTCGTAAAAATCAGCTCAATCTTATAAAGGCTGTTAAGGGCTTAGACAAGAAACTTGTACTGATTGGAGATCCTGTTTCTGGTTATGAGGAATATTATAAGAAGTGTAAGGAAGCTGCAGGAGACAATGTAGTTTTTATAGGCCACATAGACCATAATTCAAACTTTCTATCATCAGCTTACGCAGCGTGCAGCGTCTTTGCGCTTCAGGGCTGGTTTGAGACACCGGGCCTGGCTGCCTTAGAGGCTGGACTTGCTGGGGCCAGACTTGCTGTTACTCAAGGAGGCTCAACGCGCGAATATTTTAAAGATTATGTTGAATATCTTGACCCTGCTAACCCGCAAAGCATAAGAGAAGCAATAGATAAGGCGTTAGAGAGGCCAAAGAATATTGTATTAAAAGAGTATATAATGGAGAATTTTCTCTGGCACCATGTGGCGGAGGAGAATATAAAAGTCTATAAAGAGATATTGAGATGAAACTTTCAGTATTGATACCTGTTTATAATGAGGCGAAAACTCTTTCGGATGTGATAAAAAGTGTCTCCTCTGTTGACATAGACAAAGAGATAATTATAGTAGATGACGGCTCAACCGATGGCTCAAAAGATCTATTGGATACCAGGTACAAAGGCGCCCCGGGAATAAAAATCCTGTTTCACGAGGCTAATATGGGCAAAGGCGCAGCTATTAAGACAGCCCTTAAGCATGCCACCGGTGATATAATTATAATTCAGGATGCGGATTTAGAATATAATACAAACGATTATCTAAAGCTCGTTAAGCCTATAGAAGATAAGAGAGCTTCAGTAGTATATGGTTCGAGGTTTGTATATGTACACCGTTGGCTGTGGATGTGGCATTGGTTCCAGAATAGATTTTTAGGTAAACATTATGAGATCAGGTACCTTTCACATTTTCTGGCTATATTAAGCTTCAACTTCCTTATAAGGATTCTTTACAATGCTAATATTACGGATGAGGCTACATGCTATAAGGTATTCCGCGCGGATATTATAAAGAGTATTAATCTGAAGGCAACTGGTTTTGAGTTCTGCCCCGAAATAACCGCAAAGGTGCTTAAACTGGGACATAAGATATATGAAGTTCCTATCAGATACCATCCACGGACTCTGGAAGAGGGTAAGAAAATAAGGTGGACAGATGGGGTTTATGCCCTATGGGTTTTAATTAAATACAGGTTTGTTGATTAAAGATGAGAGATATAAATAGAGTCTTACTAATATACCCACCCACAGGCTTCTACATGAGGGATGATAGGTGCCAGGCGCCGGTTGAGGGTATGACAGCTCAACCTCCGCGTGCCCCTATGGACCTTGCGTATATGGCAGCGGTTTTGGAAAAAGAGGCAATAACCTGTAAGATCAGAGATTATCCTGCAGAGGGGCTGGGCTGGGACCAGTTTGAGAAAGACTTAAAAGAATTTAAGCCTGATATGCTAATATTCAGTATAACTACCCCGACACTTCAGGATGACCTCCATGCCTGTATAAAAGCCAAGTCTATAAACCCACAGATCCTTACAGTCTCAAAAGGCGCACACTATAGCGAGCAGGATACAGAGATTTTAAAAAAGTGCGTTCAACTTGATATAATAATACGTGGAGAATCAGAATTTGCAGTAAGAGATATTGCAAAGGCAACCGATCTTTCAAAAGTGCTCGGAATAACATTTCGAAAGGACAGCGATATAGTCAGGACGCCGGAGAGGCCGCTATTAGACGACTTGGATATGCTTCCATTTCCGGCAAGGCACCTTTTGGATAATAGCCTATATGTAACACCGGATACAAAAAGGCCCATTGCCTATATCTACACAGGCAGAGGATGCCCTTATCATTGTATATATTGCGCCGTGGATGTTGTATCTGGCTATAAGTTAAAATCGCGCTCACCTAAAAGCGTAGTCGATGAGATAGAGGAGTGCATAGAGAAATTTGGTATAAGAGATTTCTTCTTCAGGGCAGATACCTTTACTATGAGGAAAGAATGGGCCATAGATATATGCAGAATGATAATTGAGAGAGGGCTTAAGATAAGGTGGGGCACAAACAGCAGGGTAGACACAATATGCAAGGAACGCTTAGAGTGGATGAAGAAGGCAGGCTGCTGGATCATAGGTTTTGGCGTTGAAAGCGGAAACCAGGCGATGCTTGATAAGATGAAGAAAAACGCACGAATAGAAGATGCCATAAATGCCGTAAGGTTATGTAAGGAGACAGGGATTAAGACATACCTCTTATTTATGATTGGCCTGCCATGGGACTCAAAAGAAACCGTTGATGATAGTATAAGATTTGCGAAGAGATTAGATGGTGATTTTATCGACTTTAATATAGCCTATCCCTTGCCTGGTACTGAATTTTACAAGATAGCTAAGGAGAATAAACTCTTTATAGAGGATGATCTGCACAGGCATGACTATTCCAAACCTATTGTGCGGACCTTTCATCTATCGACAGAAGAGCTGATAAACCTAAGGAAAAAGGCATTAAGAAGTTTCTACCTGAGGCCCGCATATATCATCAAGACGCTATCTGGTATTCGTTCCTTTAAGGAAGCTATCAGCTATTGCAGTTCAGGCATGAGGTTTTTGAAGAAGGTTCCTGAGACGAGACATTTTGAGGACTAGAAACAATGAAACAGGATAAGACCGCAGAGATAGAACAGGGAGAGAGAATAGCTGAGTATGCAGATAGGCTCTGGGGATGGGATACACCTGCTGGAAGATTGAGGGCAGAGAGAAGGGCAGAGTTGCTGGTACGTGAAGGCCGGATAGAAAAAGGTACAGACCTATTAGAGCTCGGTTGCGGAACCGGGGTATTTAGTTTAATGCTTGCAGAGACAGGGGCAAATATCACCGCAGTTGATATATCATCAGATCTGTTAGAAAAGGCAAAACAGAAGAGTTCTTTTGGCAATATTCGTTTTGAACTGGCAGATGCAGAAGACCTACCCTTTGACAAAGACTCATTTGATGTGATAGCAGGCTGTACAGTGCTGCACCATCTGGAGTTAGAGCCGGTTCTCAGGCAGATAAAAAGGGTCTTAAGGCCGAATGGAAAGATTGTCTTTGCTGAACCAAACATGTTAAATCCACAGCTTTTGATCCAGAAGAATATACCATTTATAAAAAGGCTCATGGGAGATACGCCGACAGAAACAGCCTTTTTTAAATGGGTGCTTCACAAACAACTAAAAAAATACGGTTTTTGTGATATATCAGTTGTGCCTTTTGATTTCCTGCACCCATGGACCCCTTCAATGGCGATACCGATGGTTAAAAGATTAGGATTTTGGCTTGAAAGTTTACCTCTTATGAAGGAGATAGCCGGCTCTCTGCTTATCTCAGCAACCTTAAAACAACCGGAAGCGTAACTTTTCAATGAAATATATTTTTAAAAACAAGTTCTATATATTTATTGTAAGCATTGTAGATTTTCTAGGCAATATAATCTTTCTCCCCTTTAAGATCTTCAAAAAGAAGGCCCCTGGAAATATTGCGAACATCCTTGTTATACGCCTTGACCATATAGGTGATGTAATATTTTCAACTCCGATACCGCAAAACCTAAGGGCCCATTACAGGGGAGCCAAAGTTACTTTTTTAGTAGGAAGCTGGGCAAAGGAAATAATCATTAATAATCCCTATGTGGATGAGGTTATATGCTACGATGCACCATGGTTTAAGCGGTCAAAGGGAGGACGATTCAAAATCTTAAAATTTATAAGGTTGGCTGCAGAACTACGCAGACATAATTACGATATCGGATTTGACCTGCGAGGAGATCTTCGGCATATATTATTAATGTTTCTTGGGGGTGTAAAATTCAGGGTCAGTTACGGCATAACAGGTGGTGGTTTTATGCTTCATAAGAGATGTGTTTATAGAGAAGGTACTCATTCTCTCGAACATAACCTGGACATGCTTAGAGAGACAGGCGTAGCAGTAAAAGATAAAGATATTTACATCTATAGTTCTGCAAAAGATAAAGCGTCCGTAAAAGATTTCCTAACCAGAAGCGGAATATCAGAAAATGATACTATTGCTGTAGTGCACCCTTTTGCCGGTAGTATATCTAAAAACTGGCTTGATCAGAGGTTCGCACAGCTCTTAATGATCTTACATAAAGATTATGATACAAAGGCAGTTCTTGTCGGTTCTGAAAAAGATAAGACGCCCATCGGTAATATCATTAAGGCATCTCAAGCACCTATGTTAAATGCAGCAGGCGCATTGTCTTTGGGCGGGCTCTTGGAACTTATAAATAAGTCAAAGATCTTTATTGGTGTAGACTCAGGCCCAAGCCATATTGCAGCGCTGCATGATAAACCATCGGTAATCTTATACAGTGGGACAAATAGTCCTGATGAATGGGGCCCCTTAAGCAAAGAGGCTGTTGTAATACAGAAGGAGATACCCTGCAAAGGCTGCCAGAGGTTAAACTGCAGGGATAATATCTGCATGGATCTTATTTCCGTTGACGATGTCATAGAAGCTGTTGAGAAGGTTATTAAGAGATGAGAATAGGTTTTGACGCCAGGATGATAGGCCACCCCGGTATAGGCAGGTACATAACGAATTTATTACAGGCCATGCTGCCTCTTTGTGAAAAAGATGAGTTTTTAGTCTTTGGTGATGAGAGAAAAATTACCAATTGCCAATTGCCAATCACCAATCGCCAAGTTATTAGATATAATACGCCTGTATACTCTATCAAGGAACTTATCTGCCATCCATTTAGCAGGCATAATCTTGATGTGGTGCATATCCCACATTTTAATGCGCCTCTCTGCAATATAAAGAACCTTGTCGTTACAATACACGATCTTATATACACCAAGTTTTCAGAGTATCTCCCCGTTATGAAACGCAAGGCTGCTAAAGTATTAATAAGAAACGCTGTAGAAAAAGGGGATAAAATCATAGCTGTTTCAGAAAATACCAGAAACGATATTCTTGAAATCAACCCTAAGGTCGGGTCTAAAATAAGAGTTATATACGAGGCAGCTGACCCAATCTTTAAGATAATTGAAGATCAGGAAGGATTAAAGGCTGTGCAGAATAAATATAATCTGCCGGATAATATAATATTATTTGTAGGCAGCTTAAAAAAGCACAAGAACATAGAAAGGCTGCTTGATGCCTTCAGTAGAGTAAGGTCTAAAGGCGTAAAGGAGTCCCTGGTAATAATAGGTAGATACCATCCACATGAGGCCGGGATATTAAACAAGATAAAAAGATCCGACGCGATATACTTAGGAGAGGTTCCCACAGAAGACCTTATTGCTATATATAATCTTGCAAAACTATTTGTCCTGCCTTCACTATATGAAGGTTTTGGCCTGCCTGTCTTAGAGGCATTTGCTTCAGGGCTGCCTGTTGCAGCTTCAAATACAAGCTCCCTGCCTGAAGTGATACAAGATGCGGGAGTATTATTTGATCCTTATGATATAGAGGATATCTGTGATGGAATCTATAAGGCCTTGAAAGATGAATCCTTTAGACATGACCTTAAGGAAAGAGGATTAAAGAGGGTCAAGGAGTTTTCGTGGGAGAGAACTGCTAAGGAAACACTAGAAGTATATAAGGAGATTGCGGGCGCCTAATATGAAAGTAGCATTAATACATGATTGGCTTACCGGAATGAGAGGTGGTGAAAAATGCCTTGAGGTCTTCTGTGAGCTGTTCCCTAAAGCAACCATATTTACACTTCTTCATAATAAGGGATCGGTTTCGGAGACTATCGAGAATATGGAGATAAGAGCCTCTTTTATCCAGCACCTGCCTGGTGCAGCTTCAGGATACAGAAACTATCTCCCGTTTTTCCCTAAGGCGATAGAGAGTTTTGACCTTTCAGGTTTTGACCTTATCTTGAGCTCAAGCCACTGCGTTGCAAAGGGTGTAAAAGTGCCGGATCGGGCGTTACATCTATGCTACTGTTATACGCCCATGAGGTATGCATGGGTCTTTTTTGATGAGTATTTTAGTATTAGCAATTTTTTTAAACGCAAGGCGATCGCGTTTATAATAGAGCGGTTAAAGAAGTGGGACTTAAAGACTAATGAAAACGTTGACTTCTTTATCGCAATATCGGATAATGTTAGAAATAGAATCAGACATTTCTATGAGCGGGATGCAGAGATAATATA
>JABMRG010000169.1 GCA_013202935.1 Candidatus Omnitrophota bacterium | reverse complement strand
CTCTCCCGCATCAGGGGCTCCTTCTGTTGCCTTGGGCTCCTCTGGCTGGGTAACGAGGCAGCTTGCGGAGGTCAAGGCAATGGTTATTAGTGTTAAAACAGGTTTATTATATTGGCCTGAACTGGCCATTTTTGATGCTGAACCACTTGTAGACAGAGGCCTTAAAAACCTACCCGCTGTCTGATTAATAGCCGGATCAGAAATAAGGCTTAAGCATATCCCGCAGGAAGGTATAAGATAAAAAAATAAGATAATTACAGCAGCCTTTAACCTCCACAGCCTATTATATCTTTCCATGTTTTTCACCAAATATCTTGCTAAAGCAAAATATGCCAAGAGCTATTATAAAGCCCCATGAAAGAATCATAATTTAGAACCCCAGCGTTGTCTCTCTTTTTTCGCCATACTAATATCTTACGCGCAGGAGACTCAGGCCTTTCGCTGGAGCTGTCGGGCCTGCCTGAGTTCTATCTTTTGCGCGCAATATCTTCCTCATGCTTCCCGGGGAAAACTTTCCCCTTCCTATCTCAATCAAGGTACCTACTATGTTGCGTACCATGTTATACAAGAATCCATTTGCTTCAATATCAATATTTATTACAGGGCCGTCTTTTCTTACAGAGAGCCTCCTTATATTTCTCACGGACATTCTCTCTTTTTTGTCTGCTGCTTGAAACGATTTAAAGTCTTTTCTGCCAATTAAAACGCGCGCCTCACGCTGCATAAGTTTTGGATCGAGCTTATATGGAAGGTGGTACTGATACAATCTGTCCAGTGCCGTACTGTAATCGCGGTTTAATATCTGGTAGCGGTAGGTCTTGCTCCTGGCATCAAATCTGGCATTAAAGTCTGGTTTTGCCTCTTCTATATCCACAATAACTATATCTTTCGGAAGGAGGGCATTGAGCGCGCGTTGTATAACAGCCATGGGCATCTTTGACTTTGTCTTGAAGTTTGCTGTCTGGCCCAGGGCATGCACACCAGCATCTGTTCTTCCAGCGCCTATAATGCGTATCTCATCTTGTAAGATACCGCTTAAGACCCTTTCTATAATACCCTGAATAGTCTTCTCCGTTGCTAGGCCTTCAGGCCTTCTCTGCTGAATCTGCCACCCTCTATAGTTTGTTCCGTCGTATTCTATCTCTATCTTGACATTTCTCATTATTTAATTAGCAGCTCTGCAATCTGGATAGCGTTTAATGCTGCTCCTTTGCGCAGATTATCAGATACGACCCACAACCAGTAGGCATTCTTTACAAAAGGGTCTTTCCTTATCCTGCCTACATAGACAGCATCTTTTCCTTCAGCGTTTATAGGTAGAGGATATTTTCCATTTTTTGGATCATCCACAACTTCAATGCCTGCTGACTTGCTAAGAAGGTTTTGCAACTTACTCACTGACATTGCCTTCTTGGTCTCAATATAGACAGCTTCTGAGTGGCCGGTTGCAACAGGGACTCTGACACAGGTTGCAGTTACCTTTATCTTATCATCATGAAATATCTTATGAGTCTCTTTTACAGTCTTCCACTCCTCGCTGGTATAAGACTCTTTCTGAAAACCTCCTATATGAGGAAATACATTGAATGCTATTTGCTGCGGAAGGGCATCGGGTTTTACGGTCTTTCCATCAAGAACAGCCTTTGACTGAGCCATAAGCTCCTTTACAGCGCTTCTTCCTGCGCCAGAAGCAGCCTGATAGCTGCAGACTATTATCCTCTTTAAGCCTAATCTTTTTTGGATAGGCGCTAGGGCAACTACCATCTGTATAGTGGAGCAGTTAGGGTTAGAGATTATACCTTTATGCTTCTTTATATCCTTCGGATTTACCTCTGGAACTACTAAAGGTACGTCTTTCTCCATCCTGAAATCTGCGCCATTATCAATTACAACAGCGCCCTGCTTTATTGCAGAAGACGCATAGGTTACAGCAGCACCCTTCTCACCTTCTGTTCCTGCAAAGAGCGCTATATCTATATTCTTAAACCCATGGTGGTCCACCTTTAGGACATGGTAGCTATCCTTATCTACATAGATATCCCTTTCGCTTCTTGCAAAGACTTTGAGTTTGCCTACAGGGAACTTGCGTTCCTTTAAAATACGCAGCATCTCCACACCAACTGCGCCAACACCAACTACTGCCACATTAAATTTTTTCATAATAGACTCCTTGCGTCATTGCGAGCCCTGTAAGGGCGAAGCGACCGAGGACGAAATGTCCGAGGAAGTGCCACGAGCTCCGCGAGTGGCCAATCTCAACCTAAGCTCTCTACTACCAGGTCTCCTACTTGGCTGGTAGAGTAGCCCATCTTTCCTGCAGAAAGTGACTTTAGTTTATTCGCTGTTACATGCTCTATTGCTTTTTCTATTGCAGCGCCCGCCTCTTCTTCTCCCAAGTGTTCAAGAAGCATCTGAAGAGCACCTATTGCTGCTAATGGATTTATTACACCTTTTCCAGTATATTTAGGTGCAGAGCCTCCTATAGGCTCAAACATAGATACCCCTTCAGGATTGATATTTCCACCAGCTGCTATTCCCATGCCGCCCTGTATCATGGCTCCTAGGTCAGTTATTATATCGCCAAACATATTGTCAGTTACAATAACATCAAACCATTCAGGGTTCTTAATAAACCACATGCACGTTGCATCTACATGAGTATAATCTGTCTTTATATCAGCATACTCCTTTGCCACCTCATCAAATGTCCTCTGCCAAAGATCCCATGCATAGGTTAAGACATTGGTCTTTCCACAAAGGGTAAGCTCTTTTCTCTTGTTGCGCTTTTTGCAGAACTCAAATGCATATCTTATGCAACGCTCTACGCCTTTGCGGGTATTATATGATACCTGTATAGCAACCTCATCCTTAGTATCTTTGTTCTGGAACTCACCCATACCTTTATAAAGGCCTTCGTTGTTTTCACGCACAACGACAAAGTCTATCTCTTCAGGCCCCTTATCCTTTACTGGTGTCCATACGCCAGGGTATAGTTTGACAGGGCGAAGATTTATATACTGCTCCAGATCAAACCTTATCTTTAAGAGTATGCCTTTTTCTAAGATGCCCGGTTTTACATCCGGATGGCCTATCGCACCCAAGAATATCGCATTGAATTTTTTGAGTGTCTTAATAGCATCCTCAGGCAGGACTTCTCCTGTCTTAAGGTATCTGTCTCCACCCCAGTCAAACTCCTCTGTCTCATATTTAAAATCAAACTTCTTAGATACTGCTTCTAATACCTTTAAGCCTTCTCTTACAACCTCAGGCCCTGTTCCGTCACCAGGAATAACTGCTATCTTGTGCATTAACGCGTCCTCCTCTTAACATATTTCATCAGCCCGCCCGCCTTAATGATTTTCTGCATAAAATCAGGGAAGGGTTGGGCTAGATACTCTTTTCTTTTTGTCTTGTTTATGATCTTTCCATCTGCAAGATCTATCTCCAGTAAATCTCCTTCTTTGATGGCCCTGGAGGCTTCTTTGCTCTCCAGTATTGGAAGACCTATATTTATGGAATTTCTGAAAAATATTCGAGCAAAGCTCTCCGCTATAACACATGAGACGCCACATGCCTTTATCGAGACTGGCGCATGCTCACGCGATGAGCCGCATCCAAAGTTTTTGCCTCCCACAATGACATCGCCTCTTTTGACCTTAATGGAAAACTTTGTATCAGCATCTTCCATGCAATGTGTGCCTAATATCTTTGGATCGATAGTATTAAGATAGCGCGCAGGAATTATCTCATCTGTGTTTATATTGTTTCCGAACTTAAATGCTTTTCCTTTAAGCTTCATTTGGGCTCGTTATTCTCCCTTTGATTGCACTTGCTGCTGCAACTGCCGGGTTTGAAAGATATACAAAAGACTTAGGATGGCCCATCCTTCCAACAAAGTTTCTGTTTGTGGTAGCAATAGCTACTTCGCCTTCTGCTAAAATACCCGCATGGCCACCTAAGCACGGCCCGCAGGTTGGAGTCTCAACTACACCACCTGCATTTATAAATATCTCAAATAGGCCTTCTTTCATAGCCTCTAGATATATGGCCTGCGTTGCCGGGATAACAATTAAACGGACCCGCGAGTTTATTCTTTTTCCCTTTAATACCCTGGCAGCTATACGAAGGTCTGATATTCTTCCATTAGTACATGAGCCTATTACTGACTGATCTATCGACACATTCTTTAGCTTGCTTACTGCTTTTACATTACTTGGCAGATGTGGACATGCTACCTGGGGTTCCATCTTTGATACATCCCATTCATAGATCTCATGATATCTTGCGTCTTTATCTGAATTTAGTGAAGATAGGCGCTTAGCATATAGTGGATACTTTCTTCCTGTAGTCTGCTTTATATAGTCGAGTGTAATCCTATCAGGCGCTATTATGCCGCTTTTTCCACCTGCCTCAATAGCCATATTAGCCATGGCAAACCTATCATCCATAGGAAGTCTTTTTATCGCAGGGCCTGTAAATTCCATTGCCATATAGAGCGCACCATCAACACCTATCTTGCCTATGGTAAAGAGGATAAGGTCTTTTCCGCCAACCCACCTGGACAACCTTCCTTTATAGACAAACTTTATAGACTCAGGGATCTTAAACCAGCAGCATCCTGTTGCCATAACAGCCGAAAGATCTGTTGAGCCCATACCTGTTGAGAAAGCTCCTAATGCGCCATATGTACATGTATGAGAGTCTGCGCCTATTACAAGGTCCCCTGGGCCTACTAGGCCCTGCTCGGGTAAGAGCGCATGCTCAACACCTACCCTACCCTGTTCAAAGTAATGTTTGATATTGTATTTGCGTGCAAATTCTTGCAGCACCTTACACTGCATAGCACTTGCTACATCTTTGTTTGGTGTAAAATGATCCGGAACAAGCGCGATTTTGGACTTATCCCAGACTTTCTTTATACCTGCTTTTTCAAGTTCTTTTATAGCTAAGGGTGCTGTAATATCATTTCCAAGACAGAAATCAACCTTAGCATTTATAAACTCACCTGCAGAAACGCTTTTCTTGCCACAATGTGCAGCTAATATCTTCTGTGTAATTGTCTGTTTCATAATTTTAATAGCATTGCCTGCTCATCGCAGTGCGGAAACTTTGGGCACTGAAGGCACTCTGTCCATATCTTGTGTGGCAGCCTGCGACGAGAAATTTTCTTAAATCCAAACGGCTTAAAAAACTCCGGTACATACGTAAGGCAAAATAGTTTCTTTATCTTTAACTCTTTTGCCTCCTTCAAACATACCTTTATCAACTTTTTGCCAATACCACTACCTTGAGCAGACGTATCTACTGCTAATGCCTTTATTTCAGCAAGGTTTTCCCAGCAGATATGCAGTGCGCAACAACCTACAAATTTTTTACCTTTAGCTACTACAAAATAGTCCCTGATGTTTTCATAAATATCCATAAGAGAGCGTGATAGCATGAGGTCCTGCTTAGCAAAGATTGCTATCAGCCCTTGAATCTGAGGTACATCTCTTAAATCTGCTTTTCGTAATATAGTCTTCATAGTCTACCCATAAATATTAGAGTTAGTATTATACAATAAAGCCCAACATTGTGCAAACAAAAAATAGGGGACGTTTCACTCGTTCCCAAGTTATTGCTAAATAATAAGTTATAGCAATGCACTTTACACTTTTTTCAACAAAAGAAGTGCTAAAAAGTGTAACATGCGTAACTATAACTGCCTGATATAAAATAAGTTATGAGCGAGGGAAACGTCCCCTATAGTTTAGCCTTTTGGAGTGTGGGGGTGGGTATTTCTGTCACCATACCATTCACCTGTTGAATATAAACCTATACCCAAACGATTATATTGTGTTCCTGATGCATCTCTTATGGCTAGTATCATCCACTCAGCATCAGCCGGACTAGTCGGGAAAATGTTTAGATTCAACACATATCTATAGACCCAATCACCATCCTCAATATCTGTATCTAGACGAGTTGCGGTTCTTAACTCATCAGCTGTCCTAGCAGCCGTAGTGGGCCATGAACTATTTTCACAACGATATAGTTCTACCGCTTGTTTTACTGCGGAGATATTTATAAGCGCTTCTGCTACTCGCACTCGTTCTTTCATGGCTGCAAACTGCGGCATAACAAGTGTTGTCAATATTCCAAGTATTAACACTACAATAAGTACTTCTACTAGTGAAAAACCTCTTCTCATTTTAAACCTCCTATTTTAGCTATACCTTTATCAAATTATGTTTACCATATACAAACAAAAATAACCTGAGATTATTACAAAAATTTCAGAAAACACTGACTTTTTTAAAGTTGGATTATTCTTTCAGAGATGGCTTTGATTACTGCAGGGTCGTGGGATATGAATAATAGGGCAAGATTTTCCTCTCTTCTAAGTTGGGCTAAGAGCTTAAGAATACGGGCCTGGATGGGAAGGTCTAATGATGAGACCGGCTCATCACATATAAGAAGCTTTGGTTCTACGGCAAGAGCGCGGGCGATGTTGACACGCTGGCGCTCCCCACCTGAAAGTTGATGTGGATATTTATCGATTAAGTCATAGTTTAGGCCTACTTTCTTAAGTAAGGCCCTTACTCTCTGGTCCCTATATTTTGCAAGAACATTCTTATGTATGATGAGTGGCTCTAGCAGGATATTTCTTATGCGCATCTTTGGATTAAGGCTTGCAAGAGGGTCCTGAAACACTATCTGCACCTTCTGTCTGAATGCCTTGAGCTTCTTTTTCTTTAAGCGAGATATCTCCTCACCACGAAAGAGTACCTTACCTGATGTAGGTTTTATTAAGCGGCATATAATCTTTGCAAGGGTAGTCTTTCCGCAACCAGACTTTCCTACAATACCGATAGACTCACCATAGTCGATCTTAAAACTTATCGGCTTGAGCGCTTCTATTTTGCCAAAATGCTTTGCAATATTGATAATCTCTATCATATTTGTCATTCTGAGCCCGAACGTAGTGAGGGCGAAGAATCTAGTAAGTATGCTCCCAGATCTTTCCACTTAGGGTTCATAGACTCTATAAGCTCAATCTTTTTACTTCTTTTCCATCCTTTAATTTGTTTTTCATGTTCTATTGCGCTGTTAATATCATTTGTTTCTACGTAATAAACTAACTTATCTATGTTATACTTCTTTGTGAACCCATCAATTAATTTATTTTTGTGCTCATACACACGCTTCTCTAAATCACTAGTAACACCTGTATAAAGTGTTTTAGAATAATTTGTCATTATATATGTAAAATAACTTTTCATTGTCAGCACTAGATCCTTCGCTGCGCTCAGGATGACAGAGGGATCTATAATTTCAATTTCTCGGGCATTGAGTCGAGTAAAAGTTTCGTATACTCATGCCTTGGG
>JABMRG010000168.1 GCA_013202935.1 Candidatus Omnitrophota bacterium | reverse complement strand
TTATATAATCTGCAAGCACTTCATCACTAAAGCATGTAGATATCTTTGGCTTCGCTATATCCTTATTCATAATAACCTCTCTGCTTTAACTCTTCACGCAAAGAATTTTTTGTCCGAGCAATAATGGTTGAAACGGTATTTATCGGAATGGCCATTATACTGGAGATTTGCTGGTGGCTCAGGTCATAAAATAAGTTAAGTGTCATAATAGGGTGCTCTTTGAGCGGAAGGCCATCTATAAACTTCTCCACCGCCTTTTGCAATTGCCTGCCTTGAGTTTCTGTGCGAGGATTTGCTGGTATAACCTTTGAAGGCTGCTGCCATCTTTCATTGTAAGGCTCAAGAGGCCTTCCTTTTCTTCTTAGATAATCTATTGTGCAGCCATGAGCTATTATTACCAGGTATGCGCGGAGAGACTCTATACTTCGTAAACTCTTAAGCTTCTTATTGCTCCATATGCTTGTAAAAACATGCTGGAAGATGTCATCTACATCTCCCCCGCTGGAAGAGCAAGTAGCTCTTGAAAGTTTTCTCTTAATAGAGTGTCGGATGAGCGATGAAAAGCGTTCAACAAATTCAGACCAGCCGGCTTCACTCTCAGCACAGCATAGGTTTATAAGCTCCTCATCACTTGGAGAAACTTGACTTTTCACATTGATTAGAAAGGATTATACGATACTACTCTGCGGTTCGGGTGTCACCAATAAGGTTATTCTGCTTCAAAACCTTTTCCAGATCCAAGATTGCCTTCTTGAACTGCGTAAAGAGCTCCACATTAAGGGATAACCCCTTAGCAGTCGGAACCTTTCCCCCTACTTCCTTTGACTCAACCCAGACCCTGAGGTCTATTAAGTCAAAACCCTTGTACTCCTTTACCCCTATCCTTACTTCTTCAAACTTGTTCTTATCAAAGGTAGCGATTGTTTCATTCATGCTTCTTCTCCTCCTTCCAAAAAGGTGTTGAGCCTCTGTTTATCTTTAGCATCAACCCTAGTAAATTTAATTCCAGCAGTAAAAACTCTTTCACCATTTGATGAGCTTTCCTTACCTTTGTCAACCCAGACAACTTCACCTTTTACAGCTACGGGATTACCGCTTGAGATATCAATCTCCAGGTCTAACACAGAGCCTTCAGGAAGCATCTCAGGAGCTAACAAGCAAACACCTTCTCCTGATATATCGTTACTGAAGATATGGTATGCGTTACCCTTCTTTTCAGGAACACTGCAAGTTACAGGTAGTCGTTTCTTAAAACGTATAACCTTGCGCTTCTCTTTCAGCTTATCCCAGTAGCTATCCAGGTACGCCGGTATCTCTGATACGTTACTAGTGCGCTTTCTCCAAAGAAGAATACTGATTGTCGAAAGCATAAGAAGTGCCACAGTAAATACTAATATATTACGCATTTAAATATCTTATCTTGCTACGCTTTAAGAGCTACTCTTGCTCGCCGCCTTCATAGGCTGTTAGACTATCGCCAGTAAAGATCAACCGCTTTGTCTTGGAAAGATACTTATAGTCAACGGGAATGTCTGAGTATCTGCCGCGGTAGACCCAGGCCTCTTTGATAAGGCCTACTTCATCTGCGCCAAGAAGCTCTATCTCATCAGGCTCACCCCATTTACCCCTTACAGAGTCTTTGCTTTCTCCAAGTTGCACAGGGGAAGTACCGCTCCATGGCGCAAGTATCTTTTTAGCTGGCGGCAGTTCAATCCCAGCACAGCCTACAAACACAAAAGCTAAGAGAGCTAACAATACCAAAAATCTCATCATATTATTTTCCTGTTTTAACCTGTTTTTCTGGAACAAAATGACTAAAGATTTATCTTATCAGCTAAATCAGCAATTAAAGGTGCTCTCCAGTAATTCCAGAAGCAGCTTGAATTATGCCTATAATAGAGAAGATTAAAAAAGCTAGCATTAAAAATGGCACCAATACCCAACCTATAAAAGGTATAATTCCTACAACACCACCGACCACCTCAGCAATAAGGAGCACAAGCCCCTGCTTTCCATGATGCAAGGCAAATTTGTTCTCTTTCTTAAGCAATAGTGGCAATAGGCAGAGTATACCTATATAGGCAACTATAGCAAAGATCTTACCATCTTTTACTACCGGATCTTCCTGCTGCACCTGTTGTTGTTGCCCCTGCGCCTCTTCAACCATAACAGCCTCCTTTTTTTGGCTTGCTATATAATACTTATTTTTAGACTATATCATATATATATAGTGATGTCAACAAAATTAGGAGACAAAAAAAGCCCCCGAAAATCGGGGGCTTTTTTTTACAAGCTTTAAGCAGTTTCGATGATTAGAAGTCGACGCTTACAGCTGATATGATCTGGCTAGCTGTAGAATCTTGATTCTCTCCAAAGAAACCACCAGGTACAAACACAGCTGCTGCAACAGTAAACTGTACATCTTCGGTGTAATCATATGTAAGCTTACCATCAATTTCATGTCCTAGCTCATCACTTAAGTCAACTGTTGGCGGCTCATCATACCATAGATAGCTAAATTTTCCATCTACTGTTACATCTGTCATAGGCTGCAAGGAAGCAAAACCAGCAATCTGGTTTTCGTTTGTTGCACCATTGTTGTTGCCTGTTCCATCAGGTACGAAACCGTCTCTCTTGGTGAGCTTGGTGATGTTTCTAAATGCTGCAAACTGGGTATCAAACTTGCCAGGATATAGAGGATCCCATGCACTCCAGTCACCACCTTGTTCCGGATCTTCGCCTGACCACTGTGTAAACTCAGCACCAATCAATGGAGTCCATCTTACATCTGTAAAGACGTAATCACCACCTATGTTGAAAGCAGATGCCTGGATATCCTGTCTGGTCATTCCATCGCTATCTGAATACTCTCCAAACTGGACACCACCCTCTGACCAAACATTCATGTTATCAAATGGCACAAAGCTACCACGAAGGCCAACTGTGTGAATGACGTTTGTATCATAGGTTACCTGAGCTACTGTGTTGCCTCTTCCAGTCTTGTTATGCTTTAGGATGTAGTATGCTTCTGCTTCAGCATCATACTTTGTGAAGTCATAGCCTACATTTACGACATAGAGATCAACGCCATCATTTACCAAGTCTTCTACTCCATTGTCATCTATCTTGGCATAGATACCATCGATTGTCCATGGATCATAATCCAATGTTGCACGAATAGAGTCAAATGCTGTGGCATCACTAACTTCCTGGATTCTGATCGGTAGACCACCCTGAGTATCCCATACAGCGGCTCCGGCATTACCCATAACAAAACCCTTACCAAGCCAGATGTTCTGGCGACCGATCTTTACAGTCAAAGGAGCATAAAGCATCTCCTTTAATGTAAGGTAGGCCTCATCAAGAGTAATGTCAAATGCTTCATTAGATCCTGCATAAGCTGTTGTTGCTGTACTATCAGCATATCCTGACTGTGTTTCAGCATCCCATGCTCTCTCATTGATTATTCTTACATATGTTGAAACATTGTCTGTTAAGTCTGCTTCCACATTAATACCAACTTGCTGGATGAAATAATTATCATCATCATTCTCGTTTGTCTGAACGTCGGTTCCAAGGTGACCATAGACAGCGTCAACGCCATCTCCTCTGTCAGTGCTACCATCATCGGCATCACTTAAGTCGGTGTTGTTCTGACCGACAAAAGCAACTGTGATGTCACCGCTAACCTTGATGTTCTGTGTTTCAGCAAGGGCTGGTACTGCGAAAGCAATCACTATTGCTGTTACGCAAATTGCAGTTAAAAGCCTCATTTAAAGTTCCTCCTTAGTTAAATCTTTATCTAAAAAAATAGGTACTGTATTCACTGATACAGTGCCTTCTTTGCTTTCTATATTGCTCACCATATATTTGATGATTCTCGGCTTCTATTTTCCACCTCCTGTTCTTGCCTTATTAAAACCATCTATGGTGTTTAAGCCTTACTTAACGAGCTAATATTAGCATATATATAAGATACTGTCAAGAAAAAATAGCTAAAAATAGCGAAATTTAGCTATTCGTCCCTTTTTATAGATTTGTACGTAGATGCCCTTCCTGCCTTAGGTGCTACTGTAATAATAACAGACGTGCTCATCTTTCCTGGCTCAATCACTATTATGCAGGTCTGATCTTCTCTGTCAAAGTTCATGATGCGCTTGCCATATTCCATCATATTTAAAAACCGCCAATTATATAGAGGCATCTGGTCCTTATAAAAGCTGACTACCTGATGTGCCTGCGCTCTTCCTGAATATTTCAAGATTCCTACACGCAGCACATCATTCTCAAATATAAACGAGTCTTTAGCTACAGGCTTAAATCCTGCTGGCATTGGCACATCTTCAAACTTTAGCGCCATAGCTACATCAAGCATCCTAGGCGATTCTGCGATATCGCTACCACCACCTGTAGTAGCGCAACCAGATATACATAGCCCCATCAAAAGATATATAATAATTAATGATTTCATAAATACCCCCTTTTTAATAGCTATTTATATAATAGATTAGCAGAGTGCTTAAGTCAAGCGAATTATCTTTTTGATTAAATTTTTAGAATTAGAGTAAGCGGAACGTATGTCAGAGGTGCTGAGCCCAGCCTTCTTTGCAACCCTATCAAAAAGCATTCTACTGGGTATATCCTGCGGTAAATGAGAATCGGAGCCTATTACAATTTTGGCTTTAGTTGATTTCGCAATTCTTGCAACATGTATATTTGTTTTTGAGTGGCCCTTTCTTGCTGTTATCTCTAAGTAGACGCCTTTCCTTGCAGCTAA
>JABMRG010000167.1 GCA_013202935.1 Candidatus Omnitrophota bacterium | reverse complement strand
TATTTAGGTTGCAGCTGTAAGCAAGGTCTATTCTCTGATTTAGTGGGTCGCTAGGTAAAGAATCAGCCACATTAAAGCCTATAGCCTCAGCAGTAGTCTTTCCATCTGTAACCCACATCTTTACCCCACCTCTTCTTAGTATCTGTGGTGTGGTCTTAATACTAATATTGCGTGATGAGAAGACAGGTTTTGGATTACCTATACCAAAGGGCGAGAGCTCATCAAGGTCATTAAGGAGCTTCTTGCTAAGTGACGATATGGGTATCTCCATATCTATATTCACTGTAGGAATAAGGTCATCGGTCAATATCCTCTCGTGGGCAATACTGTTTATTCTCTTTTTAAAGTCATGTAATCTGTTCTTGTGGACTGTTAAGCCCGCTGCATAGCTGTGGCCGCCATAGTTTTTAAGCAGGTCTGAGCATTCACCCAGGACCTCAAATAGATGGAAATTCTTTATAGAGCGGCATGAGCCTTTGCCTTCTTTGTCATCCATAGATATCATTACAGTAGGCCTATAGAATCTGTCTACCAGCCTTGAGGCAACTATTCCAAGCACACCTTTATGCCAGGCCTCATCCTCAAGTACGATGACCCTCTCCTCTTTAAAGTTTATATCCCGTTCTACTCTGGCTAAGGCCTGGCGAAGAACTGTCTCTTCTGTTTTTTGGCGGTTCCTGTTCTCCTGCTCCAGCCTTTTTGCCAGGTCTTTTGCCTCTTGTTCATTATCTGTAAGTAAGAGCCTGAGCGCAAGCTCAGGGCTTCCAAGCCTTCCTGATGCATTTATGCGCGGGCCCAATACATACCCCACATAATGGGAAGTGATATCCTTTCCTTTTAGATATGATGTCTCGATAAGGGCCTTTATGCCTATCTTTTTGGTATGGGTGAGTTCTTCAAGCCCGTTTTTGACTAGTATCCTGTTTTCTCCTACAAGCGGTACAACATCCGCTACAGTACCTAAGCATACAAGGTCGAGTTGCTCATAAAGCCAATTATCGTCTTTGCCTATTAAGCAAGATGCTAGTTTAAATGCTACACCTACACCAGAAAGATTCTTATCAGGATAGTCACATCCTTTTTGTAATGGGTTTATTATAATATGTGCCTTTGGAAGTTTATCTGACGGATGGTGGTGGTCTGTTATGATCGTATCTATTGACGCACTATTGAGTGCATCAATCTCTGAATGTGCTGTTATACCGCAGTCGACTGTGATAAGCAGGTCTATTTTTTTCTTTATAATAGTGTTGGTAGCCTTTTTGTTTAAACCATAGCCCTCTTCAATGCGATTAGGAATATAGTGGTCGACCTTTGCCCCCATGTGTGTAAGAACCAGGCTAAGAAGGGCTGTTGCTGAGATACCGTCTACATCATAGTCGCCGTAGATAAGTATCTTTTCTTTTTTGCTTATAGCTTTCTTTATCCTTGAGGTTGCACAATCCATACCCTTCATTAAAGACGGGTCATGTAGCTTAAGTAGGCTTGGATGCAGGAAGCTTTGTGCCTTTTCTGAAGTATCTATATTGCGGTTTATAAGAAGTTGCGCAACTATTGGAGGTATAGAAAGCTTATCTGCTAGCTCCTTTTGTAGTATCTTATCATGCTCTCTTATATTCCAGGTCTTTCTCATCTATTTCTCTAACGTTTACGTTTCTGCCAGATTATAAGAAGCGGGCTTGCAATAAACATGGTCGAGTATATGCCGGATATAAATCCTACAATAAGGCAGAAAGCAAAATTATTCAATACCACCCCTCCCCATATAAACAGGGCTGTAGCTGTAAAGAGGGTGGTAAGTGTTGTAAAGACTGTCCTTGCCAATGTCTGGTTTATACTTAGATTTATAAGCTCTATAAAGCTCAGCTTCCTAAAAAGCCTTATATTTTCTCTTATCCTGTCGTAGATAACAACAGTGTCGTTGATAGAATAACCTGCTACCGTTAGTATGGCTGCTACAACTGTTAAATCAAACTCTCTTCCGGTAATAGCCATAGCTCCTATTACTATAAGCACGTCATGAAAGAGCGCTATTACGCCGGCTATACCATATTCAAAGTGATGGAATCTAAAACCTATATAGATAAGAATACCTATTAAACCAAAAACAAGCGCACGCAGGGCATTCTTTCGTAATAGTTTACCAACTGATGGGCCGACCCTCTCAACACGCATAAGATCAAAATCATTACCTTTGAATGAGTCTGTCAATGTTGTCTTTATCTTTGCATCAGCCTCTTCAGATGTACGTATAAGTACTTCACGGTCCCCTGCGAGTTTCTGTATAGAGACGCCCTTTAATCCTAGTGCTGATATGGACTCTCTTACTTTTGCTATATCTATGGGGTTCTGGAATTTAAACTGTTGCAATGTGCCACCTGTAAAGTCTACTCCGAAGTTTTTGCCGCCACGAGCGCCAAATATGGCCATTCCAATCACGATCACAAGAAGTGATAGGCCGTAGCAGAACTTTCGCTTGCTTATAAAGTTTATCTTTGTATCCTTTATCCAGGCGAGCATCTTAACTGTAGTAAAGTTGGGGTTAAGCGATATGACCTGAAATATCGTGCGAGTAACGACAAGTGCTGTAAAGAGGCTTGCAGCAATACCTATACTAAGAGTCACTGCAAAACCCCTTATCGGGCCTGTACCAAACTGAAATAACAATATAGCTGCTATTAAGGTAGTCAGGTTTGAGTCTATGATCGCGCTAAATGCCTTGGCGTACCCTGTAGATATCGCGCTCCTAACAGTCTTTCCTGCGCGGAGTTCTTCCCTTATTCTTTCGTATATAAGCACATTTGCATCAACAGCCATACCTAGTGTTAAGATAAGGCCAGCTATACCAGGAAGTGTTAATGTGAAGTGACAATAACCCATCACCCCTAGGATAATGACAAAATTTAATATTAGAGCAAAAACAGCTATAAATCCAGCCAGCAGATAATATAATAGCATAAAAACGCAGACCAGTGCTGCCCCTATAGCTATAGCACGGACACCGGCATTTATTGAATCCTGACCTAATAATGGGCCTACGGTTCTCTCCTCTTCTACCTTTACAGGAGCAGGAAGTGCACCAGCACGCAGAACAATAGCCACATCATTTGCCTCATCAGGTGAGAATCTTCCTTGTATAACTCCTTCACCACCTGGAATCCTCTCCTTAATAACAGGCGCAAGTTTTACTACGCCATCAAGTACAATAGCAAGTCGTTTGCCAGTATTTTCAGCTGTAAGTTTGGCAAATTTTCTTGCACCTTCTTTATTAAAGGTAATGCCTATAGTCGGCTGGTTAAAGGAAGACTGGTCAAACTTTACAATAGCATTTACCAAATCTGCGCCTGTAACATCTGACTTTGTCTCGACTAAAAGCTTATCACCTTCTTCATTCTCTTTTAACTCATAGCCTTCCGGTATGTTTCCATCAAGGGCCTGCTTCATCTTCTCAGGATCATCTGAGACAAGCCTGTATTCTAAGAGTGCGGTTCTTCCTATCAACTCAAGCGCTCTATCCCTGTCAGTAATTCCAGGAAGCTGGATAACCATCTCATCTTTGCCTTGCCTTACAATAGAGACTTCTTTTACGCCAAACTGGTCAATTCTGTTTCTTATAATCTCTAAAGCGCGTTCCGGGGCATCCTTTGCTTCTTTGGCATCGAGCTTTGAGGTATCAACCTTTAGTACAAGGTGCATGCCACCTTGAAGATCAAGGCCTAAATTTATTTTGCCTTCCTTAATTATATTGCCCTGGCTATCTTTAGCAGTTAAAGGCGGCCAAAGGCTCCATAAAGAGAGTCCTAGCACAATCAGAATTAATAATACTTTCCACTTTAAGTTCTTATGCATTACTACTCTCCTGTTTTTTGCTTAACACCTGATATTGCTGATTTAGATACTTCGATCTTGACGTTATCATCAACTCTTAATGTGTATGTGGCATCCTTTATATTTACTATCGTAGCGTGTATACCGCCGTTTGTAATAACTTCGTCGTTCTTCTTAAGTTCTGACAACATCTTATTATGTTCTTTCTGTTTCTTCTGCTGTGGCCTTATAAGAAGAAAATAGAATATCGCAAACATAAGTATTAATGGCATGAAGGCAACTATTGGGCTCGGTGCCGCGCCTCCTTGAGCCTGTGGTGCTTGTCCCATAGCATAAGCTATCTTTTCAAACATTTATTTCTCCTTCTCTTTGTAGTTCGTTAAAAAACCCTTCTTAAATTCAGCAAACCTGTCATCTGTTATTGCCTCACGGATATTTTTCATTAGTTTAGCATAAAATGTTATATTATGCAATGACAATAGTCTAAGTCCTAGTATTTCATCTATACTAAATAAGTGGTGTATATATGCGCGGGTATAATCTTTGCAGCATGGACATACACATTCTTCATCTATGGGAAGATTATCTTTAGTATATTTTGCATTTCGGATCTTCACATTTCCTTTTGATGTGAAGGCGGTGCCGTTTCTTCCGTTCCTTGTTGGTACAACGCAGTCAAATATATCCGCGCCCCTCTCAACAGTCTCCAATATATCCTGCGGCGTGCCCACTCCCATAAGATAATGGAGATTATCCTCAGGCAAAAGCGGCAGAGTAACGTCTATTATCTCATACATCAGCTCCCTCGGTTCACCAACACTTAAGCCTCCTACAGCATACCCATCAAAACCTATCTCAATAAGTTCCTCAACAGCTTGTTTTCGTAGGTCGAGATAAGCACCACCCTGGACAATACCAAAGAGCATCTGCTTCTTCTGCGTCATTGCGAGCGAAGACGAAGCGACCGAGGACGAAATGTCCGAGGAAGTGTCGCGAGCTCCTGCGAGCGACCAATCCCTGCTCCTGCGCGCCCAGTCTGTTGTAATCTTCAGAGACTTCTCAGCATAGTCACGCTGACATGGATAGTGTATGCATTCATCCAGAACCATCATAATATCACTTCCTAAGACCTGCTGAAACTCCACCACAGACTCAGGAGTAATAAACTGCCTCGAGCCATCGATATGAGACTGAAATTCTACCCCATCATCCTTAATCTTTCTAAGCTTGCTGAGTGAAAAAACCTGGAATCCTCCGCTGTCAGTCAATATGGGCCCATCCCAATGCATAAACTTATGGAGTCCTCCTGCTTCCTTAATAACATCTGCACCTGGCCTAAGCATCAGGTGGTATGCATTAGATAGTATAATTTCCGTTCCAGCAGCTTTCACTTCTTCAGGTGTAAGGGTCTTCACTGTCGCAGAAGTTCCAACAGGCATAAAGTTAGGCGTGCTCACCTCACCATGTTGCGTGGTAAACTTACCCACCCTCGCCTTTGTCTTCTTATCTTTCTTAATCAGCTTATACATGGGGACGTTTCCCTCGGCTTCGCCTCGGGGAACCAGTCACAGAAGAAGTTCATAGAAGTGTTTGGTTGCACCCTTTCCTAAATTATTAGCATGCAATCGCCGTAGCTGTAAAAGCGGTAGTGCATATCTATAGCTTCGTTATAAGCCCTTAAAATATTTTCTCGGCCAGAAAAGGCAGAAACAAGCATAAGCAATGTTGTCCGCGGAAGATGAAAATTTGTTATGAGCCCATCTGTTAATTTAAACCTATAACCTGGGTAGATAAATATATCTGTCCAGCCTTTTAGTTCCTGGCTTAATGCAAATGCTTCTAGGGTACGGCATGTGGTTGTACCTACTGCTATAATGCGCCTTCCTTCTTTCTTTGCGTTCTGTACCCTGTCAGCAACATCTTCTTCAATCTGATAATACTCCTTGTGCATCTTATGTTTTGTTACATCCTCCTCATCAACAGCCTTAAATGTTGCAAAACCAACATGGAGTGTAATGTATGCTGTCTCGATACCCTTTTCTTTAAGGCTCAATAAAAGCTCATCTGTAAAGTGTAAGCCTGCGGTAGGCGCTGCTATTGCCCCTATATTTTTGGCATATACTGTCTGGTACCTGGCTCTATCATCCTCTTCAGTATCTCTTTTTATATACGGGGGAAGAGGCACCTTGCCTATTTTCTCCAATTCTTTATGCAAACTACCGTTTGTATTGAAACGGATTAGTTTGAAACCGTTTTCTTCTCCAGCTATCTTTCCATTTAAGCGGCCATCACCAAATATAAGCCTTGTGCCGTCTTTAAGCTTACGGGATGGCTTACATAGCATAGCATATAGGTTATCCTCTATTTTTTCAGTAAGCAAAACCTCTACCCTGCCTTCAAAGCCTTCTCTTTTACCTATAAGCCGGGCGTTAAATACTTTTGTATCATTAAGGACTAAGAGGTCTCCTTTTTTAAGCAGTGATGACAGGCTTTTGAAAGTCTGATGTTCTATACTACCTGTTCTCTTATCTAAGCTTAGCAACCTTGAACCATCCCGCTCAGGCAATGGATATTGAGCTATCAGCTCTTTTGGTAAACTATAATCAAAATCTGTTAGCTTCATTTTAATTTTGTGATGCTGGCGCCGGGGTAATAGAGCCTGAGAATATCTTCGGCCTTTTTTCTTTTCTTTGCCATTGTAAATGCGCCCCACTGGCACATACCTACGCCATGGCCCCAGCCTTTTCCTTCAAAGAATGCCTTTTCTTCCCTGACATTGACTTTAAAATTTGTGCTTCTTATCAGGCGCGAACCTAATATCTGGCGAAAATCCTTTGCGGTTATTAAAGTAACACCGCTTGCTGATCTTATTTCCAAGCGGATGATTCTGCTTGAGGGATCTCTTTTTCCTATCTTTATTGAAGTTATTGACCTGACATCATAGCCTGCATCTTTTAGTCTTTCCTCGATATAAGCAAACTCTACATCCTTCTTCCAGTAGAAATGTGGTGAATTTTTACAATATGGACAGGTTATACCTTTTAAAGGCTTAAGGCTTAATTTCCAGAGCCTACTTACATCTTCTGTCGTTCCGCCGCAGGTAGCATGAAAAAATGCTGGCAGGATTTCCCCTCTGTAGAGAAGCACCTCATCCTCAGTTGCCTCAACCGCTTTATTTGTCCTGTATCTTCCAGCATAGACACCGCCGTAGACCTGCGAGCTAATATCTGATGTAAGATAATAGTAGTTGTTCTTATTCTGCTGGGCTTTATAAAGCGCGAATGTCCTTGAGACTATCGCCTGCGCCTTAATAGCCTCCATGGGCCAGCGATGTGATACTTCATGATATAGGACACCCTTTAGATAATCCTTGAGATTAACAACATTGATTGCCCTTAAGGACTCTTTTTTCGTGCGTACTATCTGTAAACTGCCTCTATACAGCCTCTTGCCAAGATATATAGAAGGCTCCCTCTCAGGAGTAATCTCTATAGCATAAATTTTAAAAAGATCCTTGCCAAATACTATGCCATTTGCTGCAGGCGTTATTTTTATATTAAAGAAGGTCTTGCCTCTCTTTAAAACCTCGCCTGTCTCAATAGTAGTTATTCTATACTTTCCTCTTATAGAGAGGTTTAACTCATCAGTCTCATCACTGACTACGACCCTTATCTTATCCGGGATATGGATTGTCGCGGCAGAAATATTAACAGGGATTAACAGGATAGATAATATAGGGAGGAAGATTGCTAGCTTAAATCTCATTACTATGAAACCTTGGATACTTTGTCAAAGCGTTCTCTTTCGCTATAAATGCAACCGCAATACTTCTGATGGTATAGGCCCATCTCATGTGAGGCCTGATGTGATTCTTTAAATCCGGGCCGAAAATCCTTATATACAAAAGAGACTGAGTATTTTTTTGCTACTGTCTCGCCTATAGACCTTATACGTTCATGATCCTGATACGGGCTTATTAATAGTGTTGTACTAAAACCTCTGAAGCCATTTTTGGATGCATACTCCGCTGTCTTGGCCAGCCTGAGCATCCAGCAGAGCGGGCACCTCTCATCTTTCTCATGAAATGTAATCTTTCTGAAAAAATCCTCAAACTGAAGATCAGATATATAAGATACCTTAAGCCCCACAGAATTAGAGAGCTTCTCAAGAGATTCTTTTCTCATATTATACTCAGACGCAGGATGGATATTGGGGTTATAGAAAAACCCCTCGGCTTCATGGCCTGTTTCTTTTAAGCTTTCTTTGCAATATATTGCGCAGGGCGCGCAGCATATATGTAAGAGTGTCTTCAAAAGAGCTCCTTCTGTCTTGCTTTACTAATACCCAAATGCTCATATGCAAGCTTAGTGGCTTCTCTTCCTCTCTGGGTGCGTTTTAAGAAACCTCCCTTTAAAAGATAGGGCTCAACCACATCAACTATGGTATCCTGTTCTTCATTCAACGATGCGGCAAGTGCACTTATCCCTACCGGGCCACCATTGTAATATTCTATAATAGCACCTAAGACCTTTCTATCTATCGGGTCTAAGCCTGCCTTATCAACCCCTTGAGCTTTAAGTGCGCTCTGTACAATATCCTCATTTATGTCGCCTTTTGCCTTAACCTGCGCATAGTCTCTCACGCGCCTAAGTAGCCTGTTTGCAATACGCGGAGTGCCGCGGGAACGTTTGGCAATCTCTATGCCTGCATCTTTATTGACCCTAACACTAAGCAAATCTGCAGACCGCTCTATTATCTTAGCCAGGTCTTGAGGTTGATAAAACTCAAGGTGGTGAAATATACCAAAACGGCCACGCATAGGTGCTGTAAGAAGCCCTGAGCGGGTAGTCGCGCCTATTAAGGTAAATGGTTTCAGGTTAAATTTTATTGTCTTGGCATAAGGGCCCTTATCTATAACAAAATCTATCTGAAAATTCTCCATAGCTGGGTAAAGGAATTCCTCAACGACCCTTGATAGCCTATGGATCTCATCAACAAACAGCACATCTCCCTTTTCAAGGTTTGTCAATATGCCTATCAGATCGCCTGCGCGCTCTATAGCAGGGCCTGAGGTTGCGGTTATCTTGGTTCCCATCTCATGAGCTATAATATGCGCAAGTGTTGTCTTGCCAAGTCCTGGCGGGCCTGAGAATAGGGTATGCTCAAGTGGTTCTTTACGATTTTTTGCTGCCTTTATTGATACGAGTAGGTTCTCCACCATATCGCTCTGGCCTACAAACTCTTTTATTATAGTAGGCCTTAAGGATATGCTCAGTATCTGGTCTTCCTCGGTTTCACCCTGCACTATAAGTTTTTCGCGCCCATTCTTATCCACTTTTTTATCCTCGCTCATGACTTATCCTTTTTCTGCCTGTAGACCTCATTAAGCAGGTCTTCACTGCTTGATATATCAGGGTTTCGTTCAATAGCTTTTTTTAACATAGCCTGCGCTTCATGCTTCTTATACTGAAGCTGCACAAGCACCTGAAGTGCCTCTTCTTCAATATCTTTTTTGGAAACTGCCTCTTTCTGTTTAAAGCTATCCTGTATCAGGCCAAACTTTCCAATTTTGTTTTGCAGCTTGGCTACTATCTCTTTTGCCCTCTGCTCACCTATTCCTGGAAGTGATTTTAGAAATGCGACATCTCCTTTGTCTATTGCGCCGGCTATCTCAGAGATAGGCCTATTTATGGCTTTAACTGCTGCCTTAGGGCCTACACCTGATACACTGATAAACTTTACAAAGAACTCCCTCTCGATCTCATTCATGAAACCTATCAGGATAGGAAAACTCTTTGATGGGTCTGAAGCATAATAGTGGTAAGTAACAAGTGATATCTCATCACCCTCGGAAACATTTTGAAGTTCATTCAGTACGGTAAGAGCAATAAAGACCTCATAGCCCACTCCATTTACATCGATAAGCAGGCTTGAGTCCGATATTTTGATAAGCTTTCCTTTTAATGTTGAAATCATACTCTTACCATATCCTTGCTTTTTTTGGTATGGTAACTATGGGTAAGACAGAGCGCAAGGGCATCTGTCACATCTACAGGCCGCTCGGCCTCTTTTAGATTAAGGAGCTTATTTATAAAGCTCTGGACCTGTACCTTAGAAGCATTACCATTGCCTGTTATGGCACGCTTTGCTGTCTTTGCCGGATATCCTATTATCTCGATATCCTTTTGGCTGCAGCAGGATAAGACCACGCCTCTTACATGGCCCATAAGTATTGCTGTCATAGGATGCTTATAATGAGAGTAGAGTTTTTCAACAGCGCATATATCTGGCTTGTGATTATCTATGAGTTCTGAGATCTGAGAATATATTATATCCAGCCTTTTTGCCAGAGGTTCCTTATGCGAGGTCTTTATAACCCCCGCTTCAATAACAATAGGCTGCGGCTGGCTTTCTTCAATAATTCCGTATCCTGTGATATCTAATCCTGGATCTATGCCTAGTATTCTCATCAGGCCTCTTTTAATATCTCTTCGGGTATATCAAAATTTGCATAGACATTTTGCACATCATCATGATCTTCAAGCAACTCAACCAGCCCTAAAACTCCTCTTGCATCATCGCCGTCAAGTTTTATATAATTTGACGGTATCATAGTAAGCTCTGCAGACTCAATATCGATCTTTTCTTCCTCGAGCGTTTCTTTTACCTTTTCAAAATCTTGCACACTGGTTGTAACTTCATACATATCTGATTCCAGCTTCATGTCTTCTGCGCCAGCGTCTAAGACGATTGTCATAAGCCTATCTTCATCAACCGCTTCCTTTTTAACCAATATAAACCCTTTTTTTGTAAACATCCAGTTTACGCTTCCCGTGCCAGCCATATTGCCACCTTTTTTAGAAAATATATTACGCACTTCAGCAGAAGTCCGATTTTTGTTATCTGTTAAGGTCTCAACAATAACCGCAACGCCTTTTGGCCCATAACCTTCATAAGCTATCTCTTCATATACAACACCTGGAAGCTCGCCTGTGCCTTTTTTTATGGCACGGTCGATATTGTCAGCAGGCATGTTGACCGCCCTTGCCTTGTTCACTGCCACACGCAACCTGGGATTTGTATTCTGGTCTTTGCCGCCTGTCTTTGCAGACACAGTAATCTCCTTGGCTATTTTAGAAAAAAGTTTGCCCCTTTTGGCATCTACTGCTGCCTTCTTATGTTTTATGCTAGCCCATTTACTGTGTCCTGACATTATTATTCCTCTTTCTCTTCTTTGGATGCCTTATACTGTGTTATTATCGGCTGGGCTACTTTTGCAGGCACTTCTTCATAACGGGAGAACTTCATATGATAATCTCCTCTTCCTCCTGTAAGTGAGCGAAGCTCTGTAGCATACTTTAGCATCTCTGCCAGGGGTACCTGAGCCTTGACAGCCTGGTTTGTGCCTTTCGCCTCCATGCCCATTATTCTTCCACGACGGCCATTGATGTCTCCTGTTATCGAGCCCATGGCATCTTCTGGAACTATCACCTCAACATCCATAATAGGTTCAAGCAGTACAGGGCTTGCAGCAAGCGTACCTTTTCTAAATGCCATGCTGCCTGCTATCTTAAAGGCCATCTCTGAAGAGTCTACCGCATGGTAGGATCCATCATAGATAGTTACCCTGATATCTACCACTGGATATCCTGCGATAATGCCTTCTTCCATAGCCTGCCTTACGCCCTTTTCTACGGCGGGTATATATTGCTTTGGGACAACCCCTCCTACCACCTTATCAACAAACTCAAAACTCTCTCCCTTTGGAAGCGGCTCAAGCTTAAGCCAACAGTCTCCATACTGTCCGCGTCCGCCTGACTGTCTCTTAAATTTGCCTTGTATTTGCACTTGCTTTTTTATGGTCTCCTTGTAGGCTACCTTTGGCATACCAAGGTCAACATCTACCTTGAAACCCTTTTTGAGCTTATCGACCATAATAGTAAGGTGCATGTCGCCAAGCCCTGATATAATAAGCTCTTTGGTTTGGGGGTCTCTTCCATATTTGAATGTAGGATCATCGCTGCTTAGCTTAGCCAGCGCGCTCATAATCTTCTCTTCATCATGGCGTGATTTCGGCTTTACAGAGAGCGAGATTGCCGGTTCAGGCATTACGGTAGCATCAAACTTTATCTTTGCTGACTCATCGCAGATGGTATCTCCCTGCGTAGTCTCTTTCAGCTTCGCTACAGCTACAATATCACCTGCTGAGGCCTCTGCAACAGCCTTCTGTTCCTTTCCCTGCAGCATAAAGAGCTGGCCTATTCGTTCCTTAGTCTCTTTGCTTGCATTATAGAATGAGGTATCGCTCTTTAATGTGCCTGAGAATACACGTAATATAGTAAGTTGTCCAATATAGGGATCCATTACTGATTTAAATACAAAGGCTGAGAGCGATTCATCTTTGGATGGCTTTCTTGTTATACGATTTTCACTACCTATCTCCTGTCCCTCTATCTCAGGCCTATCAAGCGGCGAAGGCATAAACTCATCGATTACCTGTAAAAGCAATTCTATGCCGATCCCTTTTGTAGCAGAGCCACAAAGCACGGGAAATATCTTAGATTCTGCTATACCTTTTCTTAAGCCACCTCGTATCTCATCATCTGAAAGCTCTGCGCCACCAAGATACTTTTCAATCAATACATCATCAGTCTCTGCTATAGCCTCTAATAGCTGTTCCCTATACTTTTCAGCAGATTCTTTCTCTTCTGCCGGGAGCTTATCTAGCTCTTCTTTTTTAAGAAGTGACACGCTCCCCTTGAGAGAGGCCTCTTTCCCTATAGGAAATTCTAAGGGAACACAGTTTTTGCCAAAGGTATTTCTTATAGAATCCAGTGCATTATGAAAATCGCTGTTTTCTTTATCCAGCTTATTTATAAAAAAAAGGCGCGGGAGGCTGCTTCCGTTTAGCATATCCCATGCCCTCTCCGTACCTATCTCAACGCCATTTACTCCACAGACAACGCATGCCCCTGAGTCAACTGCGCGCAGGGAGGTTATTGCTGAACCTACAAAATCAGCATAACCCGGTGTATCTATGATGTATGTAAGCTTTCCTTTATGGTCTATGTGGAGCAGCTTTGAATTTAAAGTAATCTTTCTTTCAATCTCATCATCATTATAATCACACATGCTTGTGCCATTATCAACACTTCCATGTCTTGTGTTTGCGCCTGCTTTATAGAGTATTGAATCAATAACTGAGGTCTTTCCTGCGCTCGAATGGGATAGGAATACAATACTTCGCTTGTCTTTTACATCTGCCATAATAATAAAGCCTCCCTGTTTAGTATTAGTTATAGAATTAGATTAGACTAATATTATAAAAGGCAGGGTAAGAATTGTCAAGTGATAAAAATTGGGTGTATAGTGTGAGCAACAGGGCTGGCTTTAAGTGGCAGAAGTGGCACGCAGTGCTACGCTTGTGCTCATTGTGATTGTTTCAGTCTCATCCTGGCCAGAGATAGATATATTTATAACATTGTTGCCAGTGGAAGAGCAGGCAAAAGTTGTCATATTAGAAGCGATATTTTGGATTGTGTCGCCTATAACCTCAACGGTTGTTGTGCCATCGGCATTCTGGGTCCAGGTATCTATTCTTTTTGATATCGTTTCGTCAGGTTTTACATAATTAATTTCGTGTATAAGGCCCACAGGCCCAGGATTTACAGTAGGGTCAGCATCGATCCTAAAAACAAGGCTATTATCCATAGCAGTATCAACCTGATAAGCCTGGTATACATCCTTTGCTATATAAGCCAGTGCAACCGATATATCATCCTGCAGCCTGTTTCTTGCCATCTGTTTCTTTAGAAGATCCTGCTGCATTATATATGGAGTAATTGCGGCTCCTACAATAATCGTTATAAGCCCTACTACAATAATCACTTCTGGTAAGGTCATTGCTCTGTTGGTCATAATGGAGCCTGCCTCTCCTGCCAATCAAGCTTTACTGTAATCTTCTTAAATGCGGGACGTGTTAACGGCGGTTGAGGCAGCTCAGCATTGCCTGCATCATATGTATTATACTCAATACCATCATTACCAAACCATACATTTGCTACTGTATATCCCGCTGTGAGACCGTCTACTTCCCCATGCATACCATATCCTGAAACATCAACAATGTGATAATCCGCACCTACGGCACCATCTAAATCTACGTCAGGTACACCCCATGGAGCAGCAGTATCATTAATAGCAAGGGGACCTACATTGTTTCCAGGCACATCTAATATATCATCATTGTAACTATTTCTATACCTTAGATCATCAGCTATCGCCTGTGCAATTCTTGCGGCCTCTGCCTTGTGCAGAAACTTATTTCCAAAATAGCGGGCAAGGATATACGCGCTAAATGTTCCGCCAGCTGCTATTGTAATGATAAGAGCAGCCGCTATTATCTCTGTTAATGTAAAACCCTTTTTTGGCCTTAAGGATATATTCATTAATATTGGACCCTTGCGTTTACTTCATCATCATTATTATCCGATACTGTAATATCTACTGTTTCTCCATTGATTGTAACTGTGTGGTCACCTGCTGCTCCATCACCATCGGCATCTGATGTTTCCTCAGCCGGCGTATGCCATTCATTCTCTCTCATCAGCTGATACGCTACATATGAAGCTGCCTCTGCATTACGTATAGCCTGGATCCTGTTATTGAGATTATAGGTTATTCCAAAACGGCCGCTTACAACGCCAAAAACAGCCAATGCCGCTATAACCAGCAGCGTACTTAGAATTATCGCTAGAATAATTATCCCTCTTTCGTTCTTTATTATATTTGTCTTTTTCATGATATTGATATTATAGGTTATCATCTCTTTACTGTCAATATAAAATTTTAAAATTACTCTTTCTTTAAAAAACAAAAGGGGATACATTTACATGTATCCCCTAAATTAAAGCTAGCAGCGACAAAAAAAAGGCACACATTTCTGTGTGCCTTAAATTAAAGCCAGCAGCGACCTACTCTCCCACAATCTGGCGAATGCAGTACCATCAGCGATGAAGGGCTTAACTACCGTATTCGAAATGGGAACGGGTGTTTCCCCTTCTCCAAAACCACTGGCATAAATGAGCAGACAACTTACGGAGCCTAAGCGACGTAAGTTGTAGGCCTTTAAAGGCCGTCTGCAAATTTACCCCGTTACAAATTTATAAGCATTAGTTTATACTTCAAAATTTGTAACGGGGATAAACCAAAAACAACTCTTATAGTCGAAACCCACAGAACTTACAATAAGACCAATAATGGTCAAGCCTCACGAGAGATTAGTACCCTTCAGCTAAACCCCTTACGGGGCTTACACCTAGGGCCTATCAACCTTGTAGTCTTCAAGGTCTCTTTAGGCATCTTATGATGCGGGATATCTATTCTTGGAGGGGGCTTGGCGCTTAGATGCTT
>JABMRG010000166.1 GCA_013202935.1 Candidatus Omnitrophota bacterium | reverse complement strand
TCTATACAGTCCTGGAAGAATTCCCCTTTCAATAAGTATATAAACTATAAAAAGCACTGCTATCGTGTAGCAGGCAGCAACAAGATCATCCAGCATAACACCTTTGCTGCCTTCTAATGCTTCAATTCTTCTTGCAGGCGGGGGCTTTATTATATCAAATAACCTAAATAGCGCAAATCCTATCCCTAACATAAGCCAGGTCGGTTTTATGAAAAGGTATACCAGGCACATGGATGCTATCTCATCTATAACGATTTTTTGTGAGTCTTTCCTGCCATAGGCATCTTCTGCCCTTCCGCATAAAATAAACCCGAGGATAAATAATAAGACGGTTACAAGGATAAAGAGAGCAGGATGATCTCTTAAATGTAGATATATAAGCACTCCCCATAGGCTACCTAAAGTACCAGGCGCAATCGGTGAATAACCTGCATATAGCCCACTCGATACCATCTTAATTATGGCTTTCATGAGAAGAGCCTCTTATTCTTTATCAGGTAGGAGATGCCGGAGGCCAGCGTCAGCACAACGGTAACCAACATTAAAAGAAATATAACATTCTTTGAGACTATCTCTATCCTATTAGTCCAGATATCCAAACCCCTGGCATGCTCTCTTACCACAAGATATACCAATATAAAAAATACAGTTATAACCTGTGAAACAGTCTTATGTTTGCCAGCGCGTGAGGCAGCAACAATGTGCCCCTTTATAATGCCCAATACCCTTAGGCCCAATATTATAAACTCCCTGAATATAATAATAACCACACACCACGCAGGTACAAGCTTCATCTCAACGAACGCCAGGAATGCTGCTAAAAGAAGGATCTTATCGGCAATAGGGTCCATAAACTTGCCAAAGTCTGTAACAAGCCCTCTCTCTTTTGCGATCCTTCCATCAATATAGTCTGTAAAAGAGGCTAATGCAAATGTGATAAGTGCGGCAACCTTTCCATAAGGCCAGCGAGTAAATAGAAAGAACATAAATACAAATGTAAGTCCTATACGTGATATAGTCAGCTTATTCGGCAGATTCATGTTCTCCCCACTAAATCATACTCTAGCGTATCAGTTATTTTAACTTTCACAAACTCACCCGGCCTTAAGGCCTTCTTGGAATGGACATAGACCTGCCCATCTACTTCAGGCGCATCATATTCTGTGCGTCCGATATAAACACCCTTTGCCGCTTTGTCTTTCTCATCAATCAAAACTTTCATTTCTTTCTTCAAGAAGCTCTTGTTGACCTCCTTTGATACCTCCTGCTGTAGGCTCATCAATTTCTCAAACCTTGCCCTTTTTATCTTTTCGTTTATCTGGTCTTTAAACCTAAACGCAGGAGTGCCTTCTTCCCTCGAAAATATGAACGCGCCCAATCTCTCAAACTTTATATATTTTATAAACTGAAGCAGTTCCTTAAAGTCGTTCTCTTTTTCACCAGGAAAACCCACTATCACTGATGTCCTTATTGCAACACCCGGTATCTTTTCCCGTAGCTTTCTTATAAGCTGCTCGATATCCTTACGTGTAATCTTCCGATTCATTTGCTTTAATATTCTATCATTAATATGCTGTATAGGCAAATCAATATATTTACACACAGAAGGCTCTTTTGAAATTATATCGATAAGTTCCTCGCTAAAATGTTTCGGATGGGTATATAAAAGCCTTATCCAGTGAGCACGCTTAAGCTTACAGATTTTCCTAAGCAGTAATGGAAATTTAAGTTTTCCATACCTGTCTATGCCATAGGATGTGGTATCCTGCGCTATCAGATTAAGCTCTGGAATCTTCTTCTTAGGTGTAATATTCCTGATTTCCGAAAGGACTGATTCGATGGAGCGGCTTCTAAAATCACCCCGTATCTTATATATAGCGCAATAGCTGCAGCGGTTACGGCAGCCTTCTGCAATCTTTACATATGCATAATGGCTGGGGGTCAGCAAAAAACGTGGGTCTTTATGGCTATAGATAGCTTCTGGTGAACTTATGCGCATGAAGTGCTCATCTTTTTTCAAAGACAAGAGCGCCTCTTCGATATTCTTAAAATTATCTATGCCAAGTATAGCGTCTATCTCTGGTATATCCTTTTTGAGATCCTTGGCATAACGTTGGCCCATGCACCCGGCAACAACAAGCTTCCTTATGGCACCTTCTTTCTTGAGCTGAGCTGCCTTAAATATTACATCTATCGCTTCCTGCTTAGCATCTTCCACAAAGGCACAGGTATTTATAATAGCTATATCGCAGCCATTTATCTCTTCCTGGATAATATAACCTGCTGATGCCAGTTTACCCAGCATAAGTTCAGAATCGACTAGGTTTCGTGGACAACCCAAACTTATAATGCCTACTCTTATCATATTTGTCATGTTAAATAGAACTGGGGACATATCCCTCATAAGTATGGGGACACTTCACTTACTACTTGCTTGGGGACACTTCACTTACTTTATTATGTATTAAGCTAATGTGAAGTGTCCCCAGTGTTAGAATGTGAAGTGTCCCCAGTGTTAGAATGTGAAGTGTCCCCAGTGTTAGAATGTGAAG
>JABMRG010000165.1 GCA_013202935.1 Candidatus Omnitrophota bacterium | reverse complement strand
TCTCTGCCTCTTTGCCTTTAGTGTACCATGGCTCAGAAAAACCCTCAAAATCTCTTACATAACCTGTATTGTCACGAAAGTTATACTTTACCTCTGTGCCTGAAAAGATATTATCACCCTCGGTAATGACCGCATTTCCCTCCGCCTCCGCATCATAGCTTTCAGTCCAGACAGTAACCTCATCACAAGTAAGTTCCATCTCTTTATATTTAATAACTACGTTGCCGGAGCCAACAACCTTCTTCTCCTTTTCAAAATACTCTACCTGATCACCATTACATTCAATAGGCTCATCCGCAGCATAGCTCGGCAAAACCACCAAAATCATAATAAAAACCAATAGGGGACGTTTCCCTCGCCTTCGGCTCGGGGAACCAGTCAGGTAAGAAATTAATTGGGTGTTTGGTTTCACCTGCTCACAACCCCTTATCTTGCAAGCGGTTATGATGTTGGCTGTTACATTTTTTAAATATAAGTTAATCTTCATAATTATACAATGATCACGCGTATGGGGACACTTCACTTACTTTACCATGTATTAAATCAATGTGAAGTGTCCCCAGACTTATTGTAACTGTCCCCAGACTTATTGTAAACGTCCCCTTATAAGAGCGGCGGCACCAACGATACCAGCATCCTCGATAAACTTTGCTCTTTTTATCTTAAGGCCCTTGGTGAATATATCCATCGCTCTCGCCTTTACAGTCTCCCTTATGCTGCCAAAAAGATGCTCTCCAGCCTTTGAGAGGCCTCCACCTATTACAATAATCTCTGGATTCAACACATTTACTATGCCTGCAAGTCCTATGCCTATATTAAGGCCTACTTTCTCCCAGGCCTTAATAGAAAACTTATCTCCTTGCCTAGCTGCCTTATCCAAAAGCTTTGGTGTTATGTTTGTATACTTATTACCTGCAAGCTCAAGCACTGACGATCTCTCACCCTTATTAAGCCTGCTGACAACCTCTTTTACTATATAATTATTGCCTCCAAATGTCTCAAAGCACCCATTGCTGCCACAATTACATCTGGGGCCATTCCTGTCTATGCATATATGGCCTATCTCTGCAGCAGAATAGTTTCTTCCGCGGTATACCCTGCCATCTATCATAATCCCGCCTCCAACACCCGAGCCAAGGGTAATGCAGACAATATCTCTATAACCTTTTGCAGCACCCCATAACGCCTCACCAAGACAAGCGCAATTTGCGTCATTATCTACAACTATCGGCATACCTTTTAATCGCTTTGATAAGATACTCTTCAAAGGCACTCTCTTCCACCCTTTTATGTTTGTAAGATTATACACTATGCCTTTTTTAAAAAGAACAGGCCCTGGTACACCAACACCAACACCTGCTATGTTGCTCCTGTTGCCAAGAGCTAACCTATCCACCCTATCTACTATCTCTGATAGGAGCTTATCTCTGTTCTTATGCTTTTTTGTCGCAAAAGAGTCCTTATGCAAAATCTTTCCCTTTGCATCTACCAGTCCTATCTTAACAAAAGTAGCACCAATATCTACACCTATAATGCTTTTACTCTTAGCCATATACCACCACCTTATTTCTGCCTTCTGCCTTTGCTTTATAGAGCATCTGATCAGACTTATCGACAAGCTGGTTAAGCTCATCTGTGTCATCAGGAAATGTACTTATACCTGCGCTTATGGTAGTATTGATGGTCTCATCATATGCTTTCACCTCGGTTGCCTCAACCGCCTTACGCAGCCTCTCTGCCACCATAATAGCCCCTTCCTTAGTAGTTTCGGGCAGCATTACTGAAAACTCTTCTCCTCCATAGCGGCCTATAATATCTATTTCACGCAGGTTTTGTTTGAGTATATTTGCAATCTTTTTCAACACAATATCACCTACCAGATGGCCGTACTTATCATTACACATTTTGAAATGGTCTATATCTATCATAAGAAAAGATAGCCGTGCATTAAAATACTTTGCCCTTTCGAGTTCCTCATTCAACCTTGCCAGAAAGTGCCTGCGTACAAAGACATCGGTCAGGCCATCAGTAATAGCAAGCTCATGAACAAGCTCATACAACCTGATTCTTTCCAATACAAGCGCAAACTGATGTGCAAGTATCATAAACCTCACCAGATCGTCTAAGGAGAATTCTTCCACAGTAAATATGCCATTATATTTCTCGCCAACATTGAGAGGCACAGCAAGAAAAGTCTCTATGCCTGTAGGCAGATTAAGGCCTTCTTGAGGCAGGATGCCAGCAGCCTTATCTATTACAAGGGGTGTTTTTCTATTTCTTAGGATATCTATAAGCTGATTCTCATAGCCATTTGGTGCTTCTTTAGGTTCTACCTCTGGTATATTATATATCTTCTCTATCTTCTTGTCTTTGTCCTTAAAGGAGAATATTATAAGCTTGCATTTCTTAAAGCTAAAATACTCTTCTATAGTTTTTACCAAAGAACTGATAAGCTCCTCAAGTGTTGCGGAGTCTGCCATCTTCTTCGGTGCCTGATACAGGCTGCTTATATCATATACCGATTTTTCGAGTTGCAGTTTGGCGCTTTGCGTCTTTTCATTGAACTCATAAGCAGAACGGTTCTCTTCCTTGATAACATCCAATACCCTCCCCTTAGATACTATAGTATGCTCTGTAACCCATCGTAGTTGGTAGGCAAGCATACCAGAGAGCGCTAAGAATACTGTTGTCTGTATAACAAAAATATGGCTTACCCCCAAAAGTATAAAACTTACCGCTAGTAAAGATGATATTGTTATTAAGATAATAGCTTCTAAAGATGAAAGAAAGACACATGCTGCTATTACCGGTATTATAGAAAGGTTAAAGAGAAAACTATAGTTGCCAGTCTTTACTACCTCAAGAATAGCCCCGATAAATATTAAGTTAACAACTATCAATAAGACTAAGCAACGCATATACTAATTACGCAACGCATACCTGGTTGCGCCCCTCCTTCTTTGCCTTATAAAGACAGAAATCGGCTTTCTTTAGCAAGTCTTCCCTATCCTGGGCCTCCTCTGAATAGGCGCTTACTCCCGCGGAAACAGTCACCCGTGTCTGTTTTCTTCGCAATGTAAACTTTCGCGACTCTATCTCTTTTCGTAATGTATCTGCTATCTCTCTTGCCTTTTCCTTATCCACCCCAGGCAGAAGAACGGCAAACTCTTCTCCACCGTAACGCGCTACTGTATAACCATTCTTAAGTTTATCGCGTATTATCTTGGAGATACCCAGTAATACCTTATCACCTGCGGAATGGCCATACTTATCGTTATAATCCTTAAAATGGTCTATATCAAACATAATAACAGAAAGCCTCGAGTTATTAAGACGCGCCCTATCTACCTCCTCTGAAAGCCTCTCTTTCAGATACCTATGAATATAAAAACCTGTGAGTGAGTCTTTAGTAGAGAGCTCCTCAGTAGTCTCATACAATCTGGCATTATTAACAGCACTGGATACGAGGCCAGATATAAAATCTAAGAGTCGCAGGTCATCAAACGTATATGCATTCTTATATCTACTATTAAGCCTCAATATACCTATTATGCGTGACTGTGCGATCAGCGGAACACTTATTAAAGAAGCGAAAAGCCTCTCTCTTTGTAACGGCTTGTAGTCAAATCGAAAATCTCCATCTATATTTTCCACATGAAGTAGTTGCCTTTCTTTAAAGACCCATTGGTCAAATATATCACCGTTTTTAGACTTTACCCTTGGAAGCTCGCTCTTTGCCTTGGATGAAGTAAGCATAAGGTTCTGGTTTTGCTCATCTATCATAAAAAGTAATGCAGCATCAGAATTTGGTATCATAGAGAATGCGGTATCTGCTGCTAAATTGTATATCTCCTGAAGTGAGAGTTTTGCGCTGAAAGACTCACCTATCTCTCTTAAGTTCCTGTATCTACCCAACCTGTCCGATAAGGCCCTGTTGACTTTCTTTGCCTTTATGGACTGTGACTTCAGCAGGTTTGTAGACTCCTTAATCTTTTGTGTAGAAGTAATATCATTTTCTACAATATCAAATTTCCTCTTATAAAAGAAATAGATAATAAGGCTGATGCAAAGAATGGCAAATATTTGTAAGCTGTATATATGCCTTCCTAAGCTTGTTGAGGCAACCAATATAGCTGCACTAGATACAAGAAATATTGGCCAGATTACATTGACACCAAAGATAACAGGCGACAATATTATTACTACAGCGCTAAAAATAAATGCGTCGGGAATAGTATTAATAATATAAGAGGAGTCTGCTTCAGAAGACGCAAGGCTAGTAAAAGTAAGATAGCCAAACAAGACTGATAAAAGCAGCAGTAAAAAAATTAGGCTGAGTTTATATTTTAGCGGATACATATGATATGTTGCTAAACAATTACCTTTTCTGTATCAGGATCAAAGAAGTGTACCTGGCTGATATCTAAAACCAGCTCCATCTCCTGGTTTACGGCTGGTTTGTCATGGCCGCCTACCCTGGCTATAAAGGAATGTTTTCCAGTATTAAGGTATAAGAAGACCTCAGCACCCATAGGCTCTATTACTT
>JABMRG010000164.1 GCA_013202935.1 Candidatus Omnitrophota bacterium | reverse complement strand
TGATAGAGCTATGGCCTTGACCGGGATAAAGATAAAACTATCTGCTAAAGGCATCAACCTTTATGACCTCAAGAATGTAGAGCCTAAGAATTTTTCTTTTGGTAAAATATCGGGTTCCTATGGGAGGGCATCTATAGAATATATTGATAAGGCCATATCGCTAATAAGATCTAAAAAGTCTGATATACTGGTTACAGCCCCTATAAATAAGCATGCTGCAGGACTTTCAGGTTTTAAATATTCAGGCCACACAGGCTATCTTGCCGAAAGATCAGATACAAAAGATTATGCGATGATGCTTGCAGGCGGCCCGCTTAAGGTTATCCTGGTTACAACGCATATACCCCTTAGGAAAGTTGCAAAGTCCATAAATACCAGAAAGATATTTGATAAGATAGTATTAACAGACCGTTATTTTAAGAAGTATTTTGGCAAAAAGAGCCCTAAGATAGCTGTCTCTGGCCTTAATCCTCATGCTGGGGAAGATGGTTTATTAGGCGTTGAGGATAGAGAGCTTATAGCCCCAGCAATAAGAGCAGCCAAGAAGAAGAAGATAAACGCATTTGGGCCGCTTGTACCTGATGCCTTATTCTATGATTTATTTAGAGGCGATTATGATGCAGCTGTATGCATGTATCATGACCAGGGGCTGATACCGCTTAAGATGATAGCGCGTGATGAATCGGTTAATATAACATTAGGCCTGCCATTTATCCGTACATCGCCAGGCCATGGAACCGCACTCGATATTGCAAAAAGAGCGAAAGCTTCTTCCATGAGCATGGAAGAAGCTATAAAGACAGCTGTGAGGATGTTTAAAAACAGTTATGCAAAAAGAGATTAATCCTAAGAGGTATTCTATATTTGGTCGGCGCATATTACTTGCTATTATTGCGTTCTCTTCGGGTGCTGCGATAATGATTATTGAGTTGGCAGGCAATAGGATTATTGCGCCTATTTTTGGAAATACTTTATATACCTGGACAGGCCTTATAGGTATTATATTATTGGCAATGAGCGGAGGTTACTATTTTGGTGGATGGGTCGCTGACAAAAAACCTTCTTATTTAGTTCTCGCTCACTATATACTGGTTGCGGGAATTTACACTATAATAATACCATTTTTGCATAAAGCCGCTGATACTTATTTTGTAAGAACCAGTATAATATGGGGGCCTGCGATTGCTTCTATAGTATTATTTACCATACCAGCCTTTTTGCTTGGTTCGGTAACGCCTTTTACAGTCAGGCTTACCAGCCGCCTATCAGAAGATAAACATGTCGGCATCTCCTCCGGCTATATAGGCATGTTTTCAATATTGGGAAGTGTCATAGGCACTTTTGGAACAGGTTTTTTGCTATTACCAAAGATAGGGGTATGGGAGATATTTCTTGCCACTGGCACTATATTATCTTTTATGGCTATGGTTGTGTATCTCTGTTTCTTATCCACGCCCATTAAGAAGATATTGGGAGCAGCGGTTGTTTTTTTTACTATATCTTTACTATTATTTTTGATGTTTACCTCTAAGCCTGTCCCGCCATCCTACATACTCTTTGATAAGACCAACTTTTATCATAGAATCCTCGTTTTTAGAGGCCCTACTTTAGCCAATGGCGATTTTATAAAGACAATAAAGTTAGACAATGCGGTAGAGGGGGCTCAGTATGATAAATCTCATGATATAGTTCTTGCCTCTCAGAAATATTGGAGATTGGCCAAAGCCTACTGCCCGGAGATCAAGAGAGCGCTCTTTTTAGGTGGTGGCAGCTTTTCTATGCCAGAGGCATTAAGCAGTGCTTATCCTGGCGCAGAGGTAGAGGTGGTAGAGATCGACCCGGAAGTAATCGAGGTCGGCAAGAGGTTCTTTCGCCTTGATAATTATAGGAATGTAAGGCCGATTGCTGCAGATGCACGCAGGTATTTAAGGCAGAGCCGTGGAAGATATGATTTAATATTTGGTGATGCTTACCATGGTGTCCGAACAATACCCCCACACCTGGTTACCCTGGAATTTTTCCATCTTGCAAGGCAGAAGCTTGCTGAGGATGGCGTATATATGATGAATATCATCAATGCCGCAGAAGGCGAGAAGGCTGAACTCTTTCTTTCTATCATCAAGACAGTAAGTGAGGTCTTCGAATATGTATATGTATATGCTGTTTATCCAAACGATCTCAAAAGGGTGCAGAATATTATTATTGTTGCTTGTCCAAAAAGCCAAGATTCAGGCAGCATTATGGCCCGCAACATCCAAGACAGCAAATTGAGCAGGCTACTGGATACTTATATTTCTCCTGAAAAATATAACCCTTCAGAATACCCTTTTTTTACAGACAATTATAATCCTGTAGAGTATATCCTTGCAAGACAGGCAACCAGGAATTAACTAATAACTAACCAATGCTCAACGTAGCCCAAATCAAAAATATAATCAGTGAGAATAACCTTTGTATCAATAAAAGGTTAGGGCAGAACTTTCTTATCGATAAGATTAAGAGAGACAAAATAATTCAGGCTTGCGATATAAAAAAGGATGATGCAATCTTAGAAATAGGGCCTGGCCTCGGAGCTCTCACAGAGTTCCTTATTTCTTTATGTAAAAAATTGGTTGGGGTTGAGAAAGATAGAGGGCTTAACAGCCTGCTTAAACAACAGCTTAGTGAGTCTGAGAATTTAGAGCTTATCCAGGGTGATATCTTAAAGTTTGATTTGAAGCCTCTTTATAAAAAGTATAGAAAGAAGATAAAAGTAATAGGCAACCTTCCTTACTATATCACCTCACCTATAATATTCCATCTTATAGATCAGAAAGAATGTATCGACTCTATATTCATTACTCTGCAAAAAGAGGTAGCTGAACGTATCGTAGCTGCTCCAGGAGGTAAGGATTATGGTGTTTTGTCCTTAAGTGTCCAATATCACTGTAAACCAAAGATTCTATTCTCTATACCTAAGAGTGCGTTCTTTCCAATGCCAAAGGTGGGTTCAGCGTTTCTTGAACTCAAGATACGAAAAGAGCCCGCAGTAAAAGTAAAGGATGAAGCGCTCTTATTTAATATTGTAAAATCCGGTTTCAGCCAACGCCGTAAAACACTTATCAATGCCCTCTCAGCAAGAAGCAGCCTGAAGATTAGCAAGGAGAAGCTTAAAGAGGTATTTGATAAGGCAGGCCTTGATCCTAATATAAGAGGAGAGGCCTTAAACTTAGAAGATTTTGCCCGCCTCACTCAATTCCTCACCTAATGTTTCAACCAGATACATAATACACAATGTGCAACAGCGGCATAGGTATATCGCAGCACGCATTTTTTTTAACGCATTTTTTGAAATAAGCAAAAACAACTCGCCCTTCGGTCTTCGACCGATGGGCTCAGACATAGTTTTTGCTTCGCGCTAAGGCGCGCTCATTGGCATTATTTCAAAAAACGCTAAAAAATGC